>JASFKE010000342.1:0-5313 GCA_050118795.1 Desulfobacteraceae bacterium
GGTTTAATGGCAACGTGAAGCTGGCCCTGGCCGCCTACAACGCCGGAAGCCGGTATGTGCGCAAGTACGATGGGGTCCCCCCATTTAAAGCGACCCGTCTCTACATTAAAAAGGTTCTTAAGTATCACAAACTGTACCAAAGACAGATGGCATCGAATCAATACAGCTTAACCCTGTAGCCGCATAAAAAAGATCGCGTTTTCAGCTCTTGGAAGTGTAGTGGCAGATCGTTGATTCATTTTTAAAATCAATCCTTTTTGCCTCCCTTTTTCGCGAGTGTGAGGTTCACTCACTCCGCAGAGGGGCGCCAGACCTGGCGGCGATACCCTCCCATACAACCCTTAAACCCTTGTGGCGGGCCGTTTTTGCTTGACCTGCAGCACCTTTCATGTGCAGATAACCTGCTTAACAAAAGGGGTCGAGCACCTGGTATGAGATTAGTAATTCTGTTTAAAATGGAGATGTTATGAGATTTTTGCTGATGATTGCCGCTTTGGTGGCCCTGCCCGCCACGGTATTGGCCTCATCCCAAGCAGGCGCATCCACCACCGATCTGACAGGCACCGTCTACGGTTACCTGGGGGTCATTATCTTCATTCTCGCGTATAGCCTGGTCCCCTTTGAAAACAACATTCATCTGCGTAAGAGCAAACCCGTACTGTTTGCGGCAGGTGTGATCTGGGTATTGGTGGCCGTGGCCTACATCCAAATCGGAGATACCCACAGCGCCCATGAAGCCATAAAGGCAAGTTTGCTGGAGTATGCCGAGCTGTTTCTGTTCCTGCTGTCGGCCATGACCTATATCAATGCCATGCAAGAGCGTAACGTCTTTCAAACCCTGCGCGCTTTTCTGGTCTCCCGGGGATTCTCGCTGCGGATGATCTTCTGGGTCACCGGGATTCTGGCATTTGTCATCTCTCCCATCGCCGACAACCTGACCACGGCGCTGCTCATGGGGGCCGTGGTGATGGCCGTGGGGGGGGAGAACACAAAATTTGTCACCTTGGCGTGCATCAATGTCGTCGTGGCCGCCAATGCCGGTGGGGCGTTTTCACCTTTCGGCGATATCACCACATTGATGGTGTGGCAAAAAGGCCATGTGGCCTTCCATGAGTTTTTCAATATTTTTATCCCCTCTCTGGTCAACTGGGCGGTGCCGGCCGCCATTATGAGCCTGACCATCGGAAAGGACAAACCGGTCACCCTCGAAGAACAGGTAACGCTCAAATACGGCGCAAAGGTCATCATCATCCTGTTTTTGGTAACCATTGCAACGGCTGTCAGCTTTCACAATTTTCTCCATCTGCCCCCGGCGGCAGGCATGATGCTGGGGTTGGGCCTATTGGGCCTGTACTCCTATCATATTAAGCGCTATGAAGGGCGATTGGAGCATTATGACGATCTGCTGGGCGCACGCGGTCGAGAGACCACCCACACCCTGCGCAATATCATAGAAAACAGTAAAATGCTGGACAAGATGCTGGAGCGCACCACCGATGCGGTCTTTGTGATCGATAAAGAGCATCGCATTACCCACTGGAGTACCGGCATGGAGGGACTCACCGGCATATCAGCCCGGGAGGCCGTCGGCAGCAGCGATCATTGGCGCAAATTCTATGCGTCCCAGACCATGACCCTGGCCGACCATGTGCTCAACTATTTGCCTGAAAAAACCATTGAGGCGCAGTACAAAGATCGATACCGTCGCAATCCCCACATCGACAATGGTTTTGATGTGAGTAATTTTTTCCCCAATTTGGGTGTCAACGGCAAATGGGTGACCTTCTCTGCGGCCCCCTTGAAAGACGACCAGGGCGAGTTGGCGGGCGCTGTGGAGGTTCTCCAGGATTTTTCAGAGCAACAACAGGATGTCCGCCATTTCGACATCATGCAAAAAATTGCAAGGGCCGAGTGGGACACCCTCATGTTTTTCTACGGCGTCATTCTCTGCGTTGGCGGACTGGCGCAATTCGGCTACCTCAACGCCATCTCCCAGTTTGCCTATCACGACCTGGGGCCGACCATCGCCAATTGCATGGTGGGAGTGCTCTCGGCCATCGTGGACAATATCCCGGTAATGTTTGCCGTGTTGACCATGAATCCGGAGATGTCCCACGGCCAGTGGCTGCTGGTCACCCTTACCGCCGGCGTGGGTGGCAGCATGCTCTCCATCGGATCGGCCGCCGGCGTGGCCCTCATGGGAACCGTCCGGGGAAAATACACCTTCGGCGCACACCTGAAGTGGACCCCGGTGATCTTGCTGGGATATGTGTTGAGTATTCTTTGCCACCTGTGGATCAATGCCGGTTTGATGTAAGGGCGCAGAAAAGAAAGAGGGTCTGTTGTTTAGTGATCGGCGCTTGCGGATTCAGCGTAGTCGCACCAAAGCGATTTGATCAGCTCTTTAACCGAAACGATCTTGTCCACGCGAAACACATTCTCCCCGGCAAATGCAAACCCCGTCTTCAGCCGTCCCCTTTGAGCGCTGCCCAACGCCATGGCAATACAGTACGGGCTTTTGGTGTGGTCGCATGTTTTGATGCAGTGGTAAGGGCATTTAAAGGGTTTGGTGCGGCCGCTGTTGATTCTGTCGATAAACTCGTTGCGGATCGCTCTGCCGGGCATCCCTACCGGACTCTTGATCACAATGGTATCTTCTTTGGCGGCGTCCACAAAGGCCTGCTTAAAAGCATGGTCGGCATCACATTCATGGGTCGCCACAAATCGTGTGCCCATCTGAACGCCGGCGGCCCCCATTTTTAAATATTTATGAATATCTTCACCGGTAAAAACACCGCCGGCGGCAATGACAGGGATTTTTTTCCGAGCCTTGGTTTCAAAGCTCTTCACAGCCTCGATCACCTCCGGCACCAAATTCTCCAGGGCGAAATCGGGGTTGTCCAGTTGATCCGCTTTAAACCCGAGGTGTCCGCCGGCCTTGGGGCCCTCCACCACGAAAGCGTCGGGCAGATAATCGAATTTGGCAGTCCATTTCCGGCAGATAATCGTTGCGGCCCGCCCGGAGGAGACGATGGGCACCAACTTAGTCTTCATCCCCTCTTTGAGATAACCCGGCAGATCCAAGGGCAGGCCCGCTCCTGAGAAGATGACATCGATTTTTTCGCGCAGGGCGGCTTTGACCAGATCTGCGAAATCGGTCAAGGCCACCATGATATTGGCCCCCAGAACCCCTTTGGTCAACTCTTTGGCCTTGCGAATCTCGCGCTTGAGGACACGCAGGTTGGCTTCAGTACTGTTGTTTTGAATGTCCGGCTCGTGAATCCCGGTCATGGCACCGGCAATTACGCCGATACCACCCTCATTGGCAACCGCCGAAGCCAGCCCTGAAAGGGAGATACCAACACCCATCCCCCCTTGAATGATGGGAATCCGGCTTACCAAATCCCCGATTTTTAACGATGGAAACTGCATTCGTTCACCCCTCTACACGATTTTCCGCTCAACTGGTCGTGCCGGCCAAATGAGAACTGTTCACATCTGCCAATGGCCAATGGATTTGAACGCTGCCGTTCGAATGTCAGCTTTAGTGACCAAACCGCAAGTTTAATTCAGAGCAACAACCGGAACATTCCGAACAGTTCCCCGAGGTCGTGAAGAGCCAAAGTTGCTCTGAATCAATAAAAATGGCAAGGGCCATTCCATCTGCACCATGGCGGGCGATGCACCTTACCGTCTCTATCGGCATTTGGCCGGTTTTCATAACATCAGGGTGAATTTAATCTTAGCCGCTGGTGTGGTATGGGCGCAAGGGGGTGTTCGGGTGATATAGCTTCCGGGCCCCTTGACACCTATTACCAGCTGGCCTATCGTTGCGAACCGCACCCACCAAAAAATGAAGGAGTTAAATGGACACCGCCGCCTCTGAACACCGCTTCGCGCTTGAAGCCCAACAACTGGTTGTATCGTTGACATCGGGGAAAAATTTTGTGCATCACCCCTTCCTCAC
This sequence comes from Desulfobacteraceae bacterium, assembly GCA_050118795.1. GTDB lineage: Bacteria > Desulfobacterota > Desulfobacteria > Desulfobacterales > Desulfosarcinaceae > JARRKU01. The sequence goes on from JASFKE010000342.1 coordinate 3,968, forward strand.
CCAAGGGCTGACATTTGCCCAGCTCCATGGCATGGCAGCCGCCATCAGGGAGCGGACCTCAAAGACGTTGATGCAGTCTCGCCCTTTGTGCCTTTGCAGTGACAACCGGGCACATATGGCTGCCGCTTTGCTGGCATCGCTGGGGGGCGGCCCCCCCTTGCTAATCCCCCATGCATATGGCCCGGAGATATTGGAAGAAGCCTGCGTCACCACCCCTTACACCCATGGCCTGGTTGAGGGTGATTGCAATTTGCCTGCAGGCGTCAGCCAAGTGGCGCTGCCGGGCCTGGATCAAGCCCACAACCATCGCCGCCCTCGGGCAGAGTGTCTGCCGCTGGATGACACCTGGCTCTATCTTTTCACCGGCGGGTCCACCGGAACCCCCAGGGTGTGGTCCAAATCACCCCGCAACTTGTTAGCCGAGTCGCTCAACATCGCCAAGACCTTCGGCATCACCGACAAAGACACCATACTGTCCACAGTGCCGGCCAACCATATCTACGGATTGCTCTACTCGGTCCTGTTGCCGTTGGTGACAGGGGCCAGGGTCAGCCTTCGCACGCCCTCCTTTCCCAATGAGATCGTACAGTGTCTCCAAGAGACAAAGGCCACAGTGCTGGTCAGCATCCCGGCCCATTACCGTGCGCTGAAGCAACACCCCATTGGCCGCCACCAGGTGCGCATCGCCTATTCATCGGCCGGCGCACTGGCGGAAAAAGACGGTATCGAATTCTCCAACAACACGGGCATCCCCATCACCGAGATTTACGGCTCAACCGAAACCGGCGGCATCGCGCAACGCAACCGTGCAGCAGGCCAAACCGCCCTTCATCCCTTCGGGTGCGTGGAGGTCAAAATAGAAAAGACCCATCTACAGGTCCGGTCGGACTTTCTATCCAGGGAACTTGAAAAAAATGGGGCGGGGTTCTTCCAAACCGCTGACCGGGCACAGTGGGCATCCCCTTCCGGCTTCACCCTGTTGGGTCGCTCCGACGGTATTGTCAAAGTCGGCGGCAAACGGGTCGACCTGGCCGGCACACGGGAGGCCTTGCTGCAGGTGGAGGGCGCAAAGGATGCTTACGTATTCGCCCGACCTGTCCATAGTGGCAGAGAAAATGAGATCATCGCCCTGGTGGAGGGCAACACCACGGCAGACCAGCTCCATATGGCGGCCCAACGACATCTGCCACCCCATGCCCGGCCCCGCACCATTAAAACAACCCGCCGGATACCGCTCTCATCCACCGGTAAATACAACCGCACTGCCATTGAGCGTATCTTTGATTCCGGTTTGTAATATAGCGTGGATTCGTCCATCCACTGGGCAAAAGATAACCCTATCGTTG
>JASFKE010000343.1:0-5286 GCA_050118795.1 Desulfobacteraceae bacterium
AGCACGCGCGCCAGGGAGACCGCTCAGCAGATAGGGCTTTTCCTTCTGCTTCTGTTGATGGTTTTTGTATTGTACAATGACATTGAGTTTACCTGGTTCAACTAGGTCCTGGGATTTGCTGACGTATTTATAGCCGACATCACCGTACAGGAGAAGTAGTGCACTAAACACCATACTTGATAGAAAATAACGATGCCAAACCGAATTGAAATCACATTGAAGCAGGAGTTGGTTGATGCCGAGGGGCAAGGGCTGCTCAAAAAAGCCCGGGATTACTTCGGTATCTGTATCGAAAAGATCCGCACGGTGCACATTGTCACCATTGATGCACAGCTATCCACTGAACAGATCGAGATGGCACAAAACGAGATCTTTACGAATCCCGTTACTCAAATTTCTTCCACTTCACCATTGCCCATTGATTTCGATTGGATGATTTGGGTGGGATTTCGCCCGGGTGTTAAGGACAATGGCGGGGCCACGGCTGTTGAAGCCATAGAAGATCTTTTGGGTATCACCTTTGGTGACGACGAAGCGGTCTATACCTCCAAACGCTATTGTCTCAAAGGGCGGGACCTTAAGCAGGATAACGTCGAAAAGATCGCCAGTGAACTGCTTGCCAATGATATTATCCAGCAATGGAAAGTCTTTAACCGTGAAAATTGGGTACCCGACCAGGGGGTAGGTTTTATTATCCCAAAGGTGCGCCTGGATCATGAACCGACGGTGACCGTCATCCCAATTGACAGTGACGAGACCCTTATGCGTATCAGCGACGAACGCAACCTGGCACTCAACCCCAACGATGTTCCCACTATTCGGAACTATTTTCTGTCACCTGAAGTCAAGGCGCAAAGGGCACAAGTCGGATTATCAGAGCCAACGGATGTTGAGCTGGAGTATATTTCCCAGGGCCGCAGTGACCACTGCAACCATAACACCTTCCAGGGATTGTTCCGCTATTGTGATGCCGGCACCGGTGAAAATCAAGTCATCGACAATATGTTTAAAACTTGCATTCAGGCCCCAACGCTCGCATTGAAGGAGAAAAAAGAGTGGGTCATCTCCGTGCTTTGGGACAATGCCGGCGTTGGGCGCTTTGACGATCATCACCATTATGTCATCACCGGGGAGACCCACAATTCCCCTTCAAACATGGAGGCATATGGCGGTGCCATCACCGGCATCGTTGGCATTTACCGTGACCCCATGGGCACCGGCAAAGGTTCAAAACTCATCATGGGAAGCTATGGTTTTTGCGTCGGACCGCGGGATTATCAGGGGGATTTAACGCCTCGCCTCCACCCGAGGAGACTTTTGGATGGTATCATCGAAGGGGTTCGCGACGGTGGTAATAAAAGCGGCATTCCAACACCGTTCGGTCAAGTGCTGTTTCATCCCGGCTACATGGGCAAATGCCTGGTCTATGTTACCGCTTTGGGTATAATGCCCGCAACCATCAACAATGAGCCGGCCGAACAAAAGACCATTTACCCCGGGGATCTGGTGATTATGAGCGGCGGACGGGTCGGTAAAGACGGCATTCACGGTGTAACCGCCTCATCAGAGACATTTTCAGAAAATACCCCTGCAGGGCATGTGCAAATCGGTGATCCCTATACCCAGAAGAAAATGCATGATTTTCTGATAGAGGCCCGAGACGAGGGACTTATTCGTTTTATTACCGACAATGGCGGCGGTGGATTATCCTCCTCGGTTGGAGAGACAGCACGGTTTTCGGGAGGATGTGAAATAGAGCTGGAGAAAGTTCCCCTCAAATATGCCGGCTTGGATCAATGGGAGATCTGGGTATCCGAATCCCAAGAGCGTATGACCATCGCCATCGCACCGGAAAATGAGAAACGGTTCTTTGAGCTGTCATCCCAGCATAGCGTGGAGAGCACCGTCATTGGCCGTTATACCGATAGCGGCAAACTGCATATCAAGTACAATGGTAAAACTTGCGCATATGTTGATCTCGATTTTTTGACGGCCGGATTTCCCCAGTGGGAGTTTGACGCAGTGTGGCGCTCTTGTGAAGATCGCGGACTATTCGAACCCGTATTGGGAATACCGAATCAGCAGGGACAACTCCTTTTGGATATGCTATCCAGGCCGAATATCAGTTCCAAGAGTTGGATCAGCCGGCAATACGACCACGAGGTCCAGGGTACCAGCGTCATTAAACCTCTGGTCGGCGTGGATCGTGATGTTGCCGCCGATGCCGCCGTGATACGTCCGGTCTTGGATTCAGACAAGGGGCTGGCTTTTTCCCAGGCCATGCTGCCTTTTTACTCCCAGATTGACGCCTACCACATGACAACCTGCACCATTGACGAGGCGGTACGCCGGCTTCTGGCCGTGGGGGGCGACCCGGACCATTTGGGAGGGGTTGATAACTTTTGTTGGCCCACCATCGAATATGATCCCATTACCAATCCTGATGGGAAATTCAAAGCCGCGCAATTGGTGCGTTCATGTCAGGCTTTAAGAGAGACATGTTTGGCCTATGGGATTCCTCTGCTTTCCGGCAAAGACAGCATGTATGTGGATGGACACCTGCCGGGGCGCTATGGAGAGCGGCACAAGGTCAGCGCATTGGAGAGCTTACAATTTTCAGCCACCAGTGTCATCCGCGATGTCAACCAATGCCTCACTTTGGATACCAAAATGGCCGGAGACCTGGTATATGTGCTTGGGTGGACCCAAAATGAATTGGGGGCATCAGAATATTACGATATGCTGGGCTATGTCGGCTGCAACGTTCCTCAGGTCAAATCCGGCGACTTCATGCGCCTTTATCGCATCTTATCCAAAGCGATTCAGATGGAGATGTTAGCCTCAGCCCATGGGATTTACCGCGGCGGATTGGGTGTCCATTTGGCGATGAAAGCCATGGCCGGCGGTTTGGGGTTGAATGTAAATCTATCCGCCGTTCCAACCCGTGATCCCCTTGAAGATGATCAGTTGCTCTACTCTGAGTCTGCGGGCCGATTTATCGTCTCAATCGATCCAAAATATCAGGAAAGATTCGAAAAACTATTTGAAGGATTGCCTGCGGCTCAGATTGGCTATGTATCTGACAGGCCCCGGCTTGTGGTACAGGGTTCGGAAGGGGAGAACATCATTGAATTAACAGTGCCGGCGCTCAAAGCAGCCTGGCAGAAACCCTTTGGGGATCTCATATGAGCAGCGTGAAAGCCCTCGTTCTGACCGGATATGGTCTCAATTGTGATATTGAAACCGCTTATGCTTTCAAATTGGCCGGTGCCCAAGCGCAGCGGGTGCACATCAATGCGTTGATTGATGGATCGGTCTCATTGGATGATTTTCAGATAATGGCCTTTATCGGCGGTTTTAGCTGGGGGGACGACCATGGCGCCGGTGTGGTGCAAGCCGTTCGCATGAATACCAAAATTGGCCGAAATCTGCGCAAGTTTGTGGAGCAGGGGAACTTGGTCATTGGCATCTGCAATGGATTCCAATGCCTGGTTAATTTGGGTCTGCTGCCCGGAATCGATAGCGATTACGCCAGGCGTTCTGTAGCGCTGACCTTCAATGATTGCGGCAATTTCCGTGACCAATGGGTGGATCTTACGGTAAATAATCAATCGCCCTGCATTTTTACCAAGGGGCTGGATCATTTGGAATTGCCGGTACGTCATGGGGAAGGTAAATTTTTTACAGAAAATGATATCCTTCAAAAACTCATTCAAAATAACCAGATTGCCCTACAATATGGCTTGCCGGATGGTCAGCTCTCCCAGGGCATCTTTCCCGCGAATCCCAATGGTTCCATTATGGATATAGCCGGTATCTGCGATCCCTCCGGCCGTATTTTCGGGCTCATGCCTCACCCAGAGGGCTTCAACCGCTGGACCAACCATCCCGATTGGGCCCGCAAGCGCGAATTGATCAAACGCGGCATAGAAAAACAGCCCGGCGGCGTGACTCCCGGCATAGAGATATTTAAAAATGCGGTGGATTATTTTAATTAGGCTGGATATTATAATAATTCGAAACGGCGTATGGCTGTAAAATTGGCTGAACGTCGCAAAAAGGATTCCTGGTATCGGGGTCGACAGATCCAGGCTTATGGCACTGGATCAATATAACCAATTGTATTTTTAGGGGGGAACTCCATGATCACCGCCCAAGATATCATGAGCACTGAACTTACTGTGTTTGAACCCGACATGGAGTTTGTTTCAGCTGCAAAAATCCTTCTTGAAAACCATTTCAATGGCGCCCCGGTGGTGGATAAGGCCGGAAAGCTTGTTGGAATCCTTTGCCAAAGCGATCTGGTTGCCCAACAGAAAAAGTTACCGGTGCCGACACTGATAACGTTGCTGGACAGTTTTGTCCGACTCACGCCTGCAAAGCAGCTTGAGAAACAAGCCCGTAAAATCGCCGCTCTCACAGTTGGCGAAGCCATGACCGATGCTCCGGTAACCATAAAGCCTGATACGGCCATCGATACCATCGCAGCGTTGATGGTGGACAGCAACCTCCATACCCTGCCCGTACTTAAAGATGGGAAATTAGTCGGCATCATTGGGAAAGCAGACGTACTGCGTACACTGTTTACCGATGCGAATGTTAAGTCTTAATCTTTGGATTTCCAGGAAAGAAGCCCTATGATCTCAATCGAAACGGCCTCCGCCTTTTTTGCAGCTTCTATTTTGCTTGCTCTGGCGCCAGGGCCTGATAATATATTTGTACTGACCCAGTCGGCTATTCAGGGGCGGTCCGCAGGTCTGATGGTTATGCTGGGCCTATGTACAGGGTTAGTCGTTCACAGCAGCGCAGTGGCCCTTGGCGTTGCGGTGATATTCCAGACATCGGCGTTGGCGTTTACGGGGCTTAAACTTGTTGGCGTCGGCTATCTGGTCTATCTGGCTTGGCAGGCATTTACGGCCGAAGCCGGAACAATTCAGGCAGATGATGAACAATGCAAGGTTACCTATACTAAGCTCTACGCCCGCGGCATTATTATGAACATTACCAATCCGAAAGTCTCTATCTTTTTCTTGGCCTTTTTACCGCAGTTTGCCGATCCCCAGCGCGGTGCCATCAGCCTGCAAATGTTGATGCTGGGAGGGCTGTTCATATTAGCCACCATTTTGATATTCGGGACCATCGCCATGATGGCAGGCACCTTGGGGCTCTACCTGAAACAATCCTGCAAAGCCCAGAGGGTTCTGAACAAAATGGCCGGGACCGTTTTCCTGGGATTATCCCTGAAATTAGCTATTACAAAGCAATAAAAAATTGGCAAAAGCTGAC
>JASFKE010000344.1:0-5278 GCA_050118795.1 Desulfobacteraceae bacterium
AGCCATAGTCCAACTATTGCAAGCCCTTAATAACGCGGCAGATGGAAGCCTCCGGCCCGCCCACCTACTCGGGGGGTTCTATGTTTGCGCCCAACCCCGCCGGCGCCTCGTCGCCGCGCCCTTTCCATGAAGAGAATACCAGCACGGCGACGGTGAGCAGATAGGGCAGCATCAGCAGCAGGGACGACGGTATGTGGGTCCCCATGGCCTGGAGACGGAACTGAAACGCCATCACCCCGCCGAAAAGATAGGCCCCCAAAAGCGCCCGCCACGGCTGCCAAAAGGCGAAAATAACCAGGGCCACAGCGATCCAGCCACGGCCGGCGGTCAACCCGTTGGTCCACGAATGGGTATAGGCCAGGCTGAGGTAGGCCCCGCCCCACCCCATCAGGCAGCCGCCCACCAGGATCCCCACCCAGCGGTAACCGACAATTCTCAAACCGGCCGCCAGGGCGGCCTCGGGATATTCGCCCACCGCGCACAGGCCCAGCCCCCAGCGGGTATAGCGCAGGTAGCCCCACAACAGCGCCGGCAGTATAAAGCTGAAATAGACCAGGGGGTCGTGGTTGAAAAGCACCGGTCCCACCAAAGGAATTTTCGATAACAGCGGCACGGCCCAGGCTTTAAACCCGGCGGCCGCTTTGCCCACCAACGGGGTTCCCAGATAGCTGGCCAGGCCCGTCCCCAAAATGGTCAGCGCCAGGCCCGAAACCACCTGGTTGCCCTGAAATCCCATACAGACCAGGCCGTGCACTCCGGCCAGCAAGGCGCCGCACAGGCCGCCGGCCAGAAATCCGGCGATGGCGCTGCCGCTCCACAGCGAGACCCAGAAGGCGGCCAGCGCCCCCACGGCCATGATGCCCTCCACGCCCAGATTGAGGACACCGGAGCGCTCGGTGACGATTTCACCCAGGGTCGCATATAAAATGGGCGTCCCGGTCTGGATGGTTGCCGCCAGCAGGGCGATGAAGAGTTCCGGGGTCATGGGCGCCTCCACAATGCCATGCGATAGCGGGTAAAAAATCCGCCGGCCAGCACGGTGAGCAGAATCATCCCCTCCAGCATGGATCCAAAAGCGGCCGGCACCTGCATCTCCAGTTGCAGAATCTCCAGCCCCACCCGCAGACCGGCCAACAGAAAAGAGGCCAGCGCGATCAGCAGGGGATTGAGGCTTGCCAGCCAGGCCACCACAATGGCCGTATAGCCATATCCGGCGATGATACTGGGCTGCAGGCGGTTGAGACTGGCCGAAGCCTCCAGAAAACCGGCCCAACCGGCCAACATTCCGCTCAACACCATCACGATCACCACCAGGCGGGGATAAGCAAGGCGCGCGTAGTCGGCCGCCTTGGGGTTCTCCCCGCTGGCCTTGAGCTCGAACCCGAGCCGGGTGAAACGAAAAAAGATCCAGCTGGCCGTGCCCGCGACCACACATACGGCCAGCCCCCAATTCAACCGGGTGCCGCCGATGTTGCCGACCACCGCGGCTTGGGTAAATGTCTTGGTCATGGGAAATCCGAAACTGGAGGGGTCTTTCCAGGGGCCGTAGACCAGGTACTCCAGGATGAAAATACCGATATAGTTCATCATCAGGGTGATGATGATCTCATTGGCCTGGAGTTTGTTTCTCAAATATGCGGGGATGTAGCTCCACAAGCCGCCCGCAACCGAAGCGGCCAGGAGCATCAGCGGCAGAAGAAAATACCACGGCAGGCCCTGAAAGGTCAGCGCCGCCCAACTCGCCCCCACCGTACCGAGGGCATACTGCCCCTCGGCGCCGATATTCCAGACCTGCAGCCGGAACGCAAAAGCGACTCCCAACGAACAGAGAAAAATGGGAACGGCCTTGATCAGGCAATCTTCAACAGCATAGGCTGAAAAATAGGCCGAGCGAATCAGCAGCCAAATACCGCCCACGGCCGGCTTTCCGTGGACCCACAGCAGGGTCCCGCACAGGACCATCGACAGGGTGACGGCCCCTAAAAAAACAAGGCAGGTAGCCCATCCAAGGGGCTCCTGCCGTTTATACACACGCATCCGGACCATTTTTTTCCATTTTGGCTGACGCAGCAGGCCAGGGCATCGAAGATCGAATACCGAACCCGGAGCCGCAAAATCGAGAATCCAACCGCGGGGACTACTCTAAGGTTCCAATGACGCCCTGAACAAAATACTTCATGCCCAGCAGCTCCTCATCGGTGGCCGCCTTTGCCGCGGCGATGCGCACCTTGCCGGCCTGATCCTTGACAGGGCCGGAAAAGATCATCTCTTTGCCGTCGAGGATCTCCTGTTTTTTGGCCATGACCTTTGCCCGGAGCTCTTTGGGCACCATCTTGCCGAACGGCGCCAGGTCCACAATGCCCTCTTTCATGCCATACCAGGCGGCCTCGCTTTTCCAGCTCCCTTTGCGGACGGCGTCCACCACCTCTTTATAAATGGGCGCCCAGTTCCATACCGGAGCGGTCAAATGGGCCTTGGGGGCGAACATCGACATGTCGGAATTGTATCCCACCGAGTATACACCCTTTTCCTGGGCCGCCTCCTGGGGACCCGGCGAATCCTGATGCTGGGCGATCACATCGGCGCCCACATCGAGCAGGCTCTTGGCCGCCTCCTTTTCCGTGGCCGGGTCATACCAGGTTTTGGTCCACACCACCCGCACCTCGGCCTTGGGATTCACCGACTGTGCGCCCAGGGCAAAGGCGTTGATCCCGCGGATCACCTCGGGAATGGGAAAAGCGGCCACATAGCCCAGAGTATTGGATTTGGACATGGCCCCGGCCACAATGCCGGAGAGATAGCGGGCCTGGTACATCCGGCCGAAATAGTTACCCATGTTGGGCGCCTGTTTAAAACCCGAACAGTGCATGAAGACGGTTTTGGGAAATTGCTTGGCGACCTTGAGCATGGGGTCCATGTAACCAAAGCTGGTGGCGAATATCAGATCATATCCCTTGCGCGCCATATTGAGGATGACCCGCTCCGAATCGGGCCCTTCGGGGACCGCCTCGACAAATGAAGAGGTGACCCCCGGCAGGCCATCCAGGGCCAGGCGGCCCTGCTCGTGGGCATAGGACCAACCGGCATCGCCCACGGGCGATACATAGACAAACCCCACCTTGATCGGCTTGTCGGCGGCCCACAGCGGCAGCGGCAGGATCAATCCGAATAGAATCAACACGACAGATATGAACCCTGTGACATAACGTTTGCCCATTTTCATCCTCCTATAAAAAGTCAAATCGGCCGTCAAAAGGGCCGGAATGCAAAGACTCATGTAAAAGATCATTGTTTGTTTTCCAACTAACCCGATCGCTGCAAAAGTATCCAGAGCTGCGGCGCCAATTTGCAACGACAAGGTGAAATTACCGGTTCATCGTCAAATGAGTTGCCATACACTGTTCCATGCCAAAAGTAAATATACGCTCCGCAAATGGGACTCGGCTACTCGCCACCCCTTTTTGCGCCGAGGCTTCCGGCGTAGATGGCCCCCAGCACCACAATGACCCCGATCCAGTTCAAACCGCTGGTGGGACGGTCAAAGAGGAGCACATCCCAGATAAATGCCAAAGCCGGTTGAAGCAGCAGGATCAACCCGGAAAGGGATATGCGAAGCTGGGGCAGGGCATTGGCGATGAGCATCCATCCCACCGCCTGGCTGAAAAGCCCCAGCGCGGTCAGGGAAAACAGAGATTGGAGATCGGGAATGGCAAAGGTGTCATGGGTGCGCACCACCTCCAAAGCGATAAATCCGGCCGTGACCCAGGAGACCAGCATCAAAATATAGAAAAAAGAGACCTTGTGCTTGTTGGCCTGCAACCTGCGAAGCGACAGCAAAAAGCCGACGTAACAAGCCGATGCGGCCAGACCCAGATAGACCCCCAGCTTGTACTGGGCGCCGAGCAGATCCCATTGAATGCCGACCACCAGAAAAAGTCCGGCCACCGCCAGCGGAATGGACCATAGGTATGCGGCTCCCAGCCTCTCCTTGAGAAAGAGAACGCCCACCGCAGCCATGATAAATACCTGGAAATTGGGTAAAATGGTGCCCAACCCCGGACCGATATAGTGGACGCTATAGTGATAGGCCACCAGATCCAGGGCGAAAAATATACCGCATAGAACTACCAGAGCTGTCTGGCGCCATGTCAACAGTCGAAACTCCTTACGCCAGAGCGAACCCAGCAGCAGGAAAAATCCCCCGAACAGGACGCGATAAAAGGCTGAGGCGGTGGGGGTCACATGAGAAACTTTGACCCACACACCGGAAAAACTGATCATCATGGCGCCGCATATCAATCCAAAAACAGTGCGGCGGCCGGTGGCTAAGGCAGTTGGATGCTGATCAGGCATAGGGCAGTCGATCTTTAGGGTGACGCAAGACAGCGGATGCCTTACAGTTCATTGACGTGTGGCCCTCGATTGCCAAGGGTACTAACCCAATTCGTCAACCGTGTCACTAAAAAACGGGAGCCCATCGAGCCCAACAGGTGCGTCTTACGACTTGCCAACCTAAAAACTTGATTGTCCTGCATAGATCAGGCAGACTCACACATTTTCAAAACATCGGTAAATGGCGGAGGTTACCCATGGCGATAGGCCACAGAATTAAAGATCTTAGACAGGAAAAAGGCTGGTCTCAAGCCCAGTTTGCCGACAAGTTAAAGACACACCCCAAACAGATCTCCAAATATGAGCGCGGCATCAACCTGCCATCCACAGAGGTGCTGATACGGTTGACCCAGATATTCAACGTGTCGGCGGACTTTCTGATTTTCGAAGACCACGACGAAAAAGAGCAAGGCGCCATCGCAGACCATGAACTCGTTCAAAAAATGTCGGAGATAGACAAGCTGCCCGAACAAGACAAGGCCATCGTCAAAGGGGTTTTAGACGCATTTATCATCAAGAACCGATTCCAGCAGTTAGCCGCGATCGATGAATAAACCGGTTCCTAATCCTATAACTATATAATCAGGTCAGCGAAAACTCGCTGACACGGTTGCGGCCGTTGCGTTTGGATCGGTAGAGCGCCTGGTCGGCCGCATGGATAAATGTGGATTTCTTTGTATCCCTGCACAAGGGGCTGGCGGCGGCGATGCCGCAGCTGATGGTGATAGACAGTGTCGCATTCCGGTCGCTGGTGATGTACAGCCCCTCCACCGCACCTCTGAGCCGCTCGGCGATCACCCGGGCGCCCTTCAGATCGGTTTCAGGCAAAATCACGGCAAACTCCTCCCCCCCGTAGCGGGCCGCGATATCGCCCCCCCGGGTGGCC
>JASFKE010000345.1:0-5276 GCA_050118795.1 Desulfobacteraceae bacterium
GGCGGCCCCATTTCATCTGGATGGATGTTCGCATGCCGGTGATGGATGGCCTGGAAGCCACCCGGCGCATCAAACAGACCGAGGCCGGAAAATCAACCCCCATTGCAGCACTCACCGCCCATGCCCTGGAGGAGGAAAAAGAGGTCATCCTGGCGGCGGGCTGCGATGATTTTGTGCGCAAGCCTTTTCGCGATCAGGAGATCTTCGAGGCGATGGCAAAGCACCTCGGCCTTAAATATGTGTATGAATACAGACCGGAAAAAGCCGCGCCGCTCGAACCTGAGTTTGACCTACACCCGGAAAAATTGTCCGCCCTGCCGGAAGATTTGCTCAATCAGTTGTATCGAGCCGTGGTGGAATTGGACGAGGAGCGGATCGTGGTGTTGAGCGAAAAGATCAAAACCACCGATGCGCACCTGGCGGCGGCTTTGGTTACTTTTGTCAGAGAGGTGGCACTAAGCCCGTTGCTGGAGCTGTTGGAAAAAAATGTCCTGCCCGAACAGGACGAAAGCCATGATGGATGCTATGATTCAAAATACAAATCAATATGACATTCTCATTATCGATGACACCCCGGACAGCCTGAAAATATTGAGCCGGATGCTCAAAGAACAGGGGTATCGCGTACGGCCGGCCACCAACGGCCGCCACGCCATAAAATCCGTAGCGGCCAGGCCGCCGGCCCTGATCCTGCTGGATGTCAAAATGCCGGTGATGGACGGTTACGAGGTCTGTCGCCGTCTCAAGTCCGATGAACGCAGCCGCAATGTTCCGGTCATCTTCATCAGCGCGCTTGGCGAGACCGCCAAAAAGGTCGAAGGGTTCGAGGCCGGCGGGGTTGACTACATTACCAAACCGTTTGAAATCGAAGAGGTGCTGGCGCGGGTTGAAATCCACCTGCGGCTGCATGAACTGACCGAACGCATGAAACAAAAGGTCCGTGAGCAAACCGACGAGCTGACCAAAACCAATCAACAGCTCCGGCAGGAGATCGAAGAGCGCCGGCGTGCCGAGCAAGAGCTTAAAATGCACCGCGAACATTTGGAAGAGTTGGTCCGGGGGCGCACGGCGCAACTTGAAACGGCCAACAAGGAGATGCATGCCTTTACCTACACGGTCTCCCACGATCTCAGGGCGCCGCTGCGTCATATCGACGGTTTTATCGGGATGCTTCAGAACAAGATGGGAACGGTACTCGATGACCAGGGACGGCATTATATGACCGCCATCTCCGAGGCGGCCCAAAAAATGGGGCTGCTGATCGACGACCTGCTCTCCTTCTCCCGAATGGGCCGCCATATCCCGTCGTTTCAAAAAGTGGCGCTGGAGGAGCTGGTGCGCGACATCCTGGTCGAATTTGAGCCGGATACCGCCGGAAGACAGATCCATTGGCGCATCGGCGATTTACCGGTGATCAGCGCCGATGAGGCCATGCTGCGGGTCGTTTTGGTGAACCTGATCTCCAATGCGTTGAAATTCACCCGGTCCAGGAAAGAGGCTCACATTGAAATCGGGTCGCAGCCCGGCAACAATTCCGAAATCGTCATTTTTGTGCGCGACAACGGCGTGGGGTTCGACACGGCCTATGCCGACAAGCTGTTCGGCGTGTTTCAGCGCCTGCACCACGTCGATGAGTTCGAGGGCACCGGCATCGGGCTGGCCAGCGTGCGCCGCATCATCGCCCGGCACGGCGGGCGGGTCTGGGCCGAAGGCGAACCGGATCAGGGGGCGGCCTTTTATTTTACACTGCCCGGAACTCGCCACGGAGTTGGAGGTGAAAAACCTTAAGTATTGGCCAAACGCAGACTATTGGTGACCACCGTGATGCTGCTTAAAGACATCGCCAAGGCCGCCAATATGGGATGTAATTGCCGAAGCACCATGGGCAACTGCTCAAAAGGGCTCAACACGCCGGCTGCCAAAGGGATCAAGACGATGTTGTAGGCAAAGGCCCAGAATAGATTTTGCCGGATGGTGCGCATGGTTTGCCGGCTGATGCCGATGGCTTCGGCGACGCCCTTCAGACTCGCTCCGGACAGAATAACACCGGCGGTTTCAATGGCCACATCGGTTCCGCTGCCAATGGCAATACCGACATCCGCCTGTGCCAGAGCCGGCGCATCATTAATGCCATCGCCGACCATGGCGACTTTTCGTTGCTTGAGTTGGAGTTCCCGCACCTTGCCGGCTTTATCCTCCGGACGAACTTCAGCCAGCACATGTTCAATGCCGACCCGCTTTGCAATGGAGGTCGCCGCTTGAATATTGTCGCCGGTCATCATGGCGACCTTCGCGCCTTTGGAAATCAACTCTGCAATAGCGTCTGCTGAGTCCTCCCGCAGCGTATCGGCCACAGCGATGGTGCCGACCGGGACCTCATCCTGATAGACCGCCATGGCGGTTTTGCCCTCCTTCTGAAGTTCCGCTACGGTAGCCTCCAACTCTTGGCAGAGCCACCCCATTTCACCAAACCAGCCAGGTTTACCCACGCGCCATGTGCGTTGATGGTGATCGGCCTGTACACCCGCCCCGCCGTGTGCTTTAAATCTATCTGGCGACCACAATGGAAGATTTCTCTCTTTGGCCGCCCGGACAATGGATTTTCCAAGGGGGTGCTCCGACCCCTGCTCAACGGATGCGGCCGATATCAGCAAACGGTCCGGGTCGATATTTTGGCCTGCGGCCACCACGACATCCGTTACCACCGGTTTTCCTTCGGTAATGGTGCCGGTCTTGTCCAGCACCACGGTATCGATCACCGAGACTGTTTGCAGTGATGTGCTATCTTTGAACAGAATACCTTTCTGGGCCCCTTTGCCGGTGCCGGCCATAATCGCCGTCGGAGTTGCCAGACCCAGTGCGCAGGGACACGCAATGACGAGTACGGCCACCAGCCGTAACAAGGCCTGTACGCCATCGCCGGCTGCGAACCACCACACGGCGAACGTTATCAGCGCCACTGCGATGACCACCGGTACAAAAACGGCCGCCACCTGATCGGCCAAGGCTTGGATCGGTGCTTTGCTTCCCTGGGCCTGCTGAACCAGGCGGATGATTTGGGATAAAGCGGTCTGTTTTCCCACCCGGGTGGCGTCAAATTTGATTTGACCAAATTGATTCAGGGTGCCGCCGGTGACATGATCGCCAACCTTTTTGTCCACCGGCAAAGACTCGCCGGTGAGCATCGATTCGTCCACCGCGGACTCGCCCGCTGTGACGACACCGTCCACCGGAATGCTTTCACCGGGTCTCACCACCACTGTATCGCCTTTGCAAACCTGTGCCAGAGGGATCTGTTGCTCTTTATTATGGCGAATGACCACAGCCGTTTTGGGAGTGAGGTCCATCAGCTTCCGGATGGCTGCGCCGGTGCGGCCTTTGTTCACCGCCTCGAGCATTTTTCCCAGCTTGATCAGGGTGATGATCACAGCGGATGTCTCGAAATAGACATGCCCTTCAAGACCCAAAATCATGGTCGCCAGGGAGTAGCAATAAGCGACCGAGGAGCCCAAAGCGACCAGCACATCCATGTTGGCCGTCATATTTCGCAGGCTTTTATAGGCCCCTTTGTAAAAATCGTATCCGGTGTAGAACTGCACCGGTGTGGCCAAGACCCAGAAAAACCAATTGACCCACAAGGCGTGACTCCAGGCTCCGGCCAAGCCGAAATCACGCGCCATGCTGAGTATAAACAGCGGGATGCAAAACAACACCCCGACCCGAAACCTGCGCTTTTGGATTTGAATCTCGCGCCGACGGGCCGCCAGCTCTTCGTCTTGCACCACATCGTCTTCTTGTGTCACGGTGGCAGTGAAACCGGCCTTTTCTATGGCGGCAATCATCTCTTGTGTGGATATCAAATTGGGAAGGTAGGAGACCGTGGCACGCTCAGATGCGAAGTTCACCGCCGCGCTCAATACGCCGGGAAGTTTTTTATTCAACGTGCGCTCAATGTTCATGGCGCAATTGGCACACGTCATGCCGCCCAGGGATAAATCCGCTGTTTGGGTGGAAACGGAGAATCCGCTCTTTTGAATCCGTTCGATGATATCATCGGGTTTTAGAAGACCCGGATCGAAGGTGACTGTGGCCTCCTCTGCCGCGAAGTTGACATTGACGGCGGAGACCCCTGCCATTTTCTTAACGCCGCGCTCGATATTCATGGCGCAATTGGCGCATGTCATACCTGCCACCGGCACTTGAAAAATCTGCTGACCCATTGGAATTTGCACCTTTGCTTATTGCGCCGCGGGATAGTTGATCTCTTTGAGGGTGCTGATGATCTTTTCCTGGGTAACCGGGGCTTGCCACTGAACAGTCACCGTTTTTTCGGAAATATTGCTTTGGACATCTGTTATGCCTTCAACATCCTTGAGCTCATTTTCAATGGCCATGGTGCAATGTCCGCAGGAGATATTGGGAATAGTGAACGTATGTGTTTCCATTTTTCGCCTCCGTTAGTGATAAATAAACTGTTTTGGCCACTTTGGCCAGATAAATCAATATTATATTTACAGCTTTTAACACTAAGCACCATTTCCAGCGCTGTCGATAACCCCGGCCAAGGTTCTGATTCCATCGTCCAGCTGCGATTCATCGCAGCTGGTGAAATTGAGCCGCATGGTCTCTTTGCCCGCCCCTTTGGTCGCATAAAAATGGGTCCCGGGCACAAAGGCGACATTTTGTTTTACGGATTGCCCATAGATCTTTTCCATGTCCACTCCTGCAGGCCCCTGGGCCCAGATAAACATACCGCCCTGCGGGGATGACCATGTAAATGTAGATGGGAAATAACACTTCAATGCGTTCAACATGGCTGTCCGCCGGGGCCTGTAGATCTCTATGATTTTGGGCAGATGATCATGCAAATACCCCCCTGAAAGGTATTCGGCTGCAAGTGCCTGGTTGAATGTGCTGGTGTGCAGATCCACCCCCTGTTTGACCATCACCAGCCATCTTCTCAGCGGTTTCGGCGCCACGCAGAATCCGATACGCAAACCCGGTGCAAAGACCTTGGAAAGGGTGCTCACGTATACCACATGCTCCGGCGCCATGCTCTTGATCGAAGGCAGCGTGCAACCATGATACCGCAATGCACTGTAAGGGTCATCTTCGATCAACAGGGCGTCGTGCCGCTGAATCAGCCGGGCCACCACCTGTCGTCTCTCCAACGACAGCGTTCGGCCGGTGGGATTTTGGAAAGTGGGCACCAGATAGATGAATTTAATGGCCCGTGTGCTCAAGGCCGCTTCAAGGGCCTCCGGTATCACCCCCTG
>JASFKE010000346.1:0-5260 GCA_050118795.1 Desulfobacteraceae bacterium
CCTGTTCGATTTGATCTTTGATCCGGCGGCAGTCAAAGCTCAGCATTGCCGGACCGTTGAAGTGCAAGGCGATGATTGGCCGGATCTGATGGTGAATTGGCTAAGAGAGCTGCTCTACATGTTCAATGGCCAAGAGCGGATTGTCGGCAACGTTGCCGTCACTGGGATCGATAAGGGCCGTGTACAAGCCGCCGTTGCCTGGGAGGCGTTTGATCCCCGGCGTCATGAGATCAAAGCTGAGATAAAGGCGGTGACATATCATCAGATTGATGTGGGACCGTGTGAAGGTGGATGGCGGGCGCGGGTTATTTTTGATATATAGGTTTTAAGATAGTGTTATGGAAATCAAACGTATCGATGATTATAGATGGCAAGTCCCGGCGACGGGCAAGATGCGGGTGCCCGGGCTTGTTTTTACCTCTGCCGGGATGTTGCCCCAGTTGCGCCAAGACGAGGCCCTGAAACAGGTGGCCAATGTGGCCACCTTGCCCGGTATTGTCAAAGCCTCCATGGCCATGCCCGATATCCACTGGGGGTATGGCTTTCCCATCGGCGGTGTGGCGGCCTTTGATTGGAAAGAGGGGGTGGTCTCGCCCGGTGGGGTGGGATACGATATCAATTGCGGTGTTCGTTTGGCCGGCACTGATCTGCATCACGACGATGTAAAGGGTCGGGTCAAAGATCTGGTTGACAGGCTCTATGGGCAGGTGCCTTGCGGTGTGGGGTCCACCGGTTCGGTGAAGCTGACGGCCAAAGAGGAGAAAAAGGTGCTGGTCCAGGGCAGTCAATGGGCCGTGCGCAACGGTTACGGTCTTGACGAGGACATTGAACATACTGAAGATTTCGGAGTGCTGCCCGGAGCCGACCCGGAAGTGATCAGCCCCCGGGCCATGACCCGGGGATTGAAACAGTTGGGAACCCTTGGCAGCGGAAACCACTTTCTCGAAGTCGGGGTGGTGGATGAAATTTTTCACCCGGAAGCGGCCGACGCCTTTGGGTTGTTTCCGGGGCAGGTCACTGTGATGATCCACAGCGGCTCCCGTGGATTGGGCTACCAGGTGTGCGACGACGCCCTGGCGCTTATGACCAAACATGTTAAAAAACTCGATATTGAGCTTCCGGATCGTCAACTGGCTTGCGCATACATTCAATCTGCACAAGGTCAGCGCTACCTCAACGCCATGGCCTGCGCGGCCAATTACGCCTATGCCAACCGCCAGATCATGCTGCACCTTTGCCGGCAGGCCTTCGAACACGTTCTGGGCATCAGTCCCAGAGCGCTGAATATGCGGCTGGTCTATGATGTGTGCCACAACATCGCCAAAAAGGAGAGGCACCTCATCGACGGTCAACAGCGCTGGTTATGTGTCCATCGCAAAGGCGCCACCCGCTCTTTTGGGCCGGCTCAGCCGGGCTTGAGCCGGGATTATCAAGATGTGGGGCAGCCCATCCTGATTCCCGGGGACATGGGCACGGCTTCATATGTAATGGTGGGCACCCAAAATGCCATGGAGGAGACCTTTGGCTCCACATGCCACGGCGCCGGCCGCGTGCTGAGCCGCACGGCGGCCAAAAAGAGAAGCAAGGGCCGCTCCATCGGCAGAGAGCTGGAAGATCGGGGTATTTTGGTCCGCTGGACAGGCCGCTCGACCATGGCGGAGGAGATGCCGGAGGCCTACAAAAACGTCTCTGATGTGGTGGATGTGGTCCATGGGGCCGGAATTTCGAAGAAGGTGGCCCGGTTGAGACCCATTGCAGTGGTCAAAGGATAGTGTGTGATCTTAAGGCTTGTTTCTTGACAATCTAAAATATGACATAAGGAGTCGACGCCTTGAATTGGATTGAAGCGGTGGTGCTGGGTGTTGTGCAGGGGTTGACGGAGTTTTTGCCCGTGAGCAGTTCGGGGCATTTGGTTTTGTTTCAACATCTGTTTGGACTGGTGGAGCCTGAATTGTTGTTTGACGTTTGCGTTCACGTAGGCACCCTTGCAGCGGTGTTGGTGGTCTTTTACCGGGACATATTGAATTTGTTGTCCACCCTGGTGCGGTTGCCGGGGCTGGTACGTACCGAGGGAGGCGTGAGCGCCCTTTTTGTCAACCACCGGGAATTTCGGCTGATGGCGATGATTGTGCTTGGGTCAGTTCCCACAGCCATTCTCGGGATTCTTTTCGCCAAGATCGCCGAGCAGTTGTTCGGAACCGTATGGCTGGTGGGGGCGGCGCTCATGGTCACCGGCACTTTCCTATGGTTTACAAGAAACCAAAAAACCGCCGGCCGCACCATTCGCCAAATGAAGCCCAAAGATGCCCTGGTCATCGGAGTGGTGCAGGGACTGGCCATTGTCCCTGGGATTTCACGCTCAGGCGCCACGATTTCGGCGGCCCTTTACCTGGGAGTGGATCGCGAGCTGGCCGGCAAGTACTCTTTTTTGCTGGCGATCCCCGCCATCCTGGGTGCACTGGTATTGGGTCTGGACAGCGATGTTTTTCACACCACATTGCCGGCCGGCACTATTTTATCGGGCAGTCTGGCCGCGGCCGTGGTGGGGTATCTCGCTTTGGTGCTTTTGCTGAAAATGGTCAAAAAAGGCCAGCTTCACCGCTTTGCCCCCTATTGCTGGGTGGTGGGCGCCGGGGCCATAATTGTTTCGTTATTATACTAACCCTATTTCGATACGTTAAGGAGTCTTCTATGCTGAATCCTGAAATTTTTCGTCAATACGATATCCGCGGCGTTGCGGGCAAAGACATGACCGAGGAAGATGTGAAAGCCATAGGCCGGGGCATCGGGACTTACCTGTCCAGACAGGGAAATACCTATATTGCGGTGGGACGGGATTGCCGGCAGACCGCCGATCGTTATTCCGAACAGTTGATCGCGGGACTGACACAGACGGGTTGCCGGGTCGTGAATATCGGCATGTGCCCGACACCTGTGGCCTATTTTGCCATCCGCCATTTGAAAACCCAGGGGTGCGTGATGGTGACGGCCAGTCACAATCCGCCGGAGTACAATGGGTTTAAAATTTGCAGCGGGGTGGACTCGGTCTATGGCGAACAAATTCAAAAGATTCGCGAGATGATCGACAATGAAGACTTTGTGCAGGGAAGCGGAAATGTCGAATCCTATGAAATTCTTCCCCCTTACGTTGAATATATTTTGGACAACATCACTTTGGAGCGGCCGCTGCGCCTGGGGGTGGACGGCGGCAACGGCACCGGTGGCCTGACGGCCATACCGATTTTGAAGAATTTGGGATGCGAATTGCATGAGCTGTATACGGATCCGGACGGCACTTTTCCCAACCACGAGGCCGATCCCACGGTGGCCGAAAATATGACCGATTTGATTGCGCTGGTTAAAGAAAAGCAGTTGGATGTGGGCATCGGATATGATGGAGACGCCGACCGCATCGGCGTGGTGGATGCTGACGGCACTATGATTTATGGTGACCAGCTGATGATTCTCTTCAGCCGGGAGATCCTCTCCCGTAAACCCGGCGCCACCTTCATCTCAGAGGTGAAATGCTCTCAAACCATGTACGACGATATCACTAAAAATGGCGGCCGGGCCATTATGTGGAAGACCGGTCACTCCATGATCAAGCAGAAAATGAAAGAGGTCAAAGCGGAGTTGGCCGGGGAGATGAGCGGCCACATTTTCTTTTCAGATCGATATCTGGGCTATGATGATGCGGTGTATGCAACCTGTCGCCTTTTGGAGATTCTGGCATCCACGGGCAAGAGCGTGGGGCAGTTGCTGGCCGATGTGCCCAAGACCTTCAATACACCGGAAATTCGAGTCGAGTGCCCGGACGCGATTAAATTTGACGTGGTGGAGAAAGTTACGGATTACTTCCGCTCCCGGCAAGAGGTGATTGACATCGACGGCGCACGCGTGCTCTTCGGCGACGGATGGGGTCTGGTCAGGGCTTCCAATACCCAGCCGGCATTGGTGTTGCGTTTTGAAGCCCTTTCCAAGGAGCGGTTGGATGTCATCCGTGAAACGGTGGAGTCGGCTCTGGAGAAGATAAAAGAAAATGGGTAGCCATGAACCAAAGGGCATCAGCCAGGGAGTTGCTTGACCACTGCCGTGAATAAAAAGATCTTCGGGACCTTGTTCTTCTCGCTTCTGGCCACCATCACCGGCGTGGGAATTGTGGTGCCGCTACTACCGGTATATGCGCGCCATGAGGGCGCCAGCGGTCTTTACATCGGGCTCATTTTCGGGGCTTTCTCCCTTTCCAGGACGATTTTGCTGCCCCTGTTCGGCCGTTTGTCCGATCGCAAAGGGCGCAGACCGTTTATTCTCGTGGGGCTGGTATCGTATGCCCTGGTCTCTGTCGCTTTTATCTTCTTTACCAAGGTCCCCCATCTGATCGTCATTCGCTTTTTTCAGGGGATCGCGTCGGCGATGATTATGCCGGTGATCCAGGCCTATGTGGGAGATATCACCCCCGCCGGGCGCGAAGGATTTGTCATGGGGCTTTTCAACATGTCCCTTTTCTTTGGATTGAGCTTGGGTCCGGTGGCCGGCGGGATCATCAATGATCACTTCAGCCTCCAGGCTGCCTTTTTCGCCATGGGGTTATTGGCATTGATCGGGGCCGGTTTGAGCTATTGGATGCTGCCCTCCACAAAGGACGAGGCCGCTTTTCGAAAGGGGCGGCCGCCTTTGGAGTGGCGTGCCATCGTCACAGATCGGGTCATTTTAGGGCTTTTCTCTTTTCGTTTGGTCTACACGGCCAGCATCGGCGTTATCTGGGGCTTCGTCCCGGTTCTGGCTGATACATCCCTGGCGTTGTCCAGTTCTCAAATCGGGGTGTTGGTGATGATGGGCGTATTGGTCAGCGGGGTGATTCAAACCCCCATGGGATATCTCGCCGATCGACTGAGCCGCAAAGCGATGGTGATGTTGGGGGGAGGGCTGGCAGGCTTTGCCGTTCTCTCTTTTCAATGGGCGCATAGCTACCCCGAAATGCTGGCCGTAAGCGTGGCTTTCGGCCTGGGGGGCGGGATCGCCATGCCGGCGCTGATGGCCGTAGCCGTTCTCAAAGGACATCAAACCGAATCCATGGGAACGGTGATGGCGGTGCTGACGGTGGCCCATAGCCTGGGCATGCTGATCGGAGCCCTGCTGGCAGGCATGATGATGGATTGGTTCGATTTGCGACAGGCCTTCACCATGGGATTTTGGTTCCTGCTGGCCGGTTTGGGGGCCTTTTACTTTTTGGTGGCCGATGAGGCCATCGACGCCCGGT
>JASFKE010000347.1:0-5241 GCA_050118795.1 Desulfobacteraceae bacterium
TGGCTGCATCAGTCTGAATCACGCCCACGACTTCTCTGCCGGCCGAGGTGGGCAACCGTCGGTCCAAGGCGCTGATCACTCCCGTGGTCAATGTACGGGATAATCCAAAGGGGTTGCCGATGGCAAACACCGCCTGTCCTACCTGGAGATTATCGCTACGGCCCACCGGGATGGGGTGGATTTCGCTGGGCACATTGCGAAGACGAACGACGGCAAGGTCATAATCCCTTGTGCCGCCAACGTAGGTGGCGTCAATGGCTTCCCCATCGTTCATGCGGACCTGAATGCGCTCAGCGCCCTGAATCACATGATAGTTCGTGACCACATGGCCGTGCCGGTCCCAAAGAAAACCGGAACCGGCTCCTTGGCGAACTTCCCTGGTGCCGAAAAAGCCGCGGACTGCGTTTTCGGTAAAGATATAGGCCACCGAAGGAGCAGCGATATTAAAAATAGATATCGTCGCCTTTTCAAAATTGGCCAATTCACCGCGGGGTTCTATTACACGCGGCTGGCTTTCCATCAATTGCTCCTGATCGGAATAGCGCTGGAGATAGGCCAGTGACGTTAAAACCGCCAGCCCGACAATTACCCAAAATAACTTGTTACGTCCACCCATGTTGTTTAGGCCCTTTCAATTGGTGCTACCGCCTAGAATAGATAAATTTATGATTTATATGATGTTCACATCGGGCTTCATGGCTCTGTCGTCCGGTATCATAAGGTTGTGAACCCCGGCCATTGGCATTCTGTCGCTTGAAGCCTATTTTAATGATACCATTAAAAAAAAGGTAACCGCAAATTTTTACTCCCAAGGGTAGTTAAAATCAAGGAAAGATCGAATGGTCTGGTTCGTTGGCGAGATGTCACGCCAACCCCTATTGGGCGCCGTGACAACTTTTAGGGTTTGAATCGATACGGAAAAACGGTATGATAGAGCCATAATCATCGGCCGCAGCGTGGTGGTGCATGGCAATGAAGATGATTTCACAACCCAGCCCCACGGCGCTGCAGGTGAACGTCTGGCTTGCGGCACGATTGGAATCGCCCGTTAATCTCTTTAATTGGTTTGTTGGCAAGTTTTTTGCTTGTTTTTATTGCTGTAGCCTTCAGCAGTCGTAATTTCCTGAAGCTCACCATTGGTTTCTTTCTCGGATGCATCTCTGGCATACCGCTGATTCAATGCTGAAAAGGTTTTGAACCTTATTGCCAAATTTTTATGCTAAACGTGTGCTGCCATGTACAACATAAGAAATAACGGCATCGATACGCCAAGCTTTTTTTTTACTTGCCGGTGCAAAAACCGTAACGGCATGTGCTGAATTTGTAATCAAAAACCCTGCGTCACATTGAGCAAATGTATAGAAAATGCGATTTTTAACGCAGGAAAAGTGTGACCCGGGTCACTGCAATGGCCCCTGGAATTAACTATAAACAAAATATAGGAAATAAAATCGCAAAAATCCCCATATCCAGATGACCCAAACGTTAGATCCGAATTCAAAGGGCGTTCGGCTATGGATAATACCCCTATCCGAAATACACTCCTGGATAAATTAATAAGGAAGTAAAGGGTGAAAAAGATGCAATACATGTTGAATGAAGAAAAACCTGCGGGAAATGTGCTGATCGTATTCGGTTATATGCTGGCTTTGCTCGGGGGCATGATAGGACTGCTTATCGGAAATCATATTATGACGAGTTGGCCCTCTTCCAGAGGCGAAGAGTTATACAAGTTTGACGAACGTTCACGCCTGCACGCGAGAAATATTATCATACTTGCCGTAGCAACGATTGTTTTCGGACTGCTTTTTACTTTGGCGCAAAAAATATAGCGTTTCCGTGATCACGGATTGGTTTCAAAAAGGGGGTGAGTCGGCTTTTGGGAATTTTCAACGGCTCACACCGCGAACCAATTTGATGATGAGGAGAATTGTCGGTATCAGATGGTAGAAGAGATCGAAAATATCAATAGGTTTGGATAGGGTCCCGTTTTTTAGCATTATCACTTTTTCGACGACATGGGGCATGGGTCTGAAGGGAGCCAGCAGCATGAATATCGCAAACACGATGAGCATGGAGTACGGTATTTTGTCCAGCCAGTTGAACATATCGTTTTCCTCTGTGGTTGGGAGCTCTATTTTGTTCCAGTACCTTATTTGATGACATTGACCTGTCGATTGGTTACTCGGAATTGAGCATGCCATTAATATTGTGGTCTTTCTCTTCCCATATGGTGTTTAACCAATCCTGAAACTTTTTTCTAAAATTCCGGTCGTTTGCGTAATCGCCCAACTGTTCGTGGCTTACAGGCAACGCCTTGACGCGCACTTTTATCTCTTTGATATTGCCACATAAAAATGACCAGAAGCTCCTGCCGCCCTGGGGGTAGACGATGGTGACATCCAGTACCCTGTCAATCTGTTCGCCCATGGCGGCGAGTACGGAGGCGATGCCTCCTGCCTTGGTTTTAAGCAGGTTGGTATAAGGCGATTGCTGGCGGCGGCGTTTGGTTTCGGTAAACCGGGTGCCTTCCACAAAGTTCATGACGGAAACCGGCAAAGTCTTGAATTTTTTGCAGGCTTTTTTCGTGATTTCAATGTCTTTGCCTTTGAGATGCGGTTTTTTCTTTAGCAAGCTTGCTTTGTAGCGTTTGACAAATGGGAAATCCAGAGCCCACCAGGCCTGGCCCAATACAGGGAACCAGAACAGTTGTTTTTTGATGAAGAACTTTAAAAAAGGAATGCGGCGGTTGAATATGCGTTGCAGCACCAGTATGTCGACCCATGATTGGTGGTTGGCCAAAACCAAATACCATTCGGACCGTTTCAGATCATCGAGCCCTTGGACCTCGATCCTGGTTTTTCCTGTCAGTTTTTGATTGATATGATTGACGCAGATCCAGTTTTCAGCCGCGCCGTTGGCAAGGCGCCCGCACCAGCGCTGCCATGCTTTAAGGGGGACCAGCGCCCTTAACAAGGCGATGAACAAAATCACAGGAAACCAAAAAAAGCTATTAAGGGCGTAACCCAAAAGAGAGATGCAGCCGCGTACAGGAGCAGGGAATGTCCGGAACATATTGCCTCGCCAGTTTTTCAAAATGATCTGCAATTCAGGTTCAATGTCGAGCTTGACAATACCCGACTTTAGAATATGATCCGGCCCAGCTCAAGATATGTTTCCACTATTACAAATGTTTTACAAACAGTGACCAATTGCGGCGGTTTTCGGCTACCTGGCCCTTCGCGCCATGAAGCGGCGTTTGATTAAATAAACGACGACTAACCCCGTTCGGGGAAATCAAGGCCAAGGGGTTTCTGAGATGGGCATGTTCTAAGCAGCTTTGTTGTGGCCATTGACTGAATACCGCCTTCTTGACATACTTATTTTATGGACACTCGGACAATAGGCTCAATTATGGTGGTCGATGACGACACCGTCTCTTTGCAGATATGCAAACATCTGCTTGAGGCGGAAGACTATCACATCCACTGCGCCGGAAACGGTAAAAAGGCTTTGAAAAAGGCTAAATCGGTCAAACTTGACCTGATTCTACTCGATATCGTCATGCCGGAAATGGATGGTTACGAAACCTGCAAAGTTCTGAAACGCGATGCGCCTGTTAAGGATATCCCCGTGATATTCATGTCTTCACTGACCGAACCGATTGATAAGGTCAAGGCCTTTGAATCGGGCGGTGTGGATTTTATTTCCAAACCGCTTGAATGCCAGGAACTTTTAGCCAGGGTTAAAACCCAAATCACTCTCGGCCGTCTTCAAAAGGAACTCAGGGCGGTCAATGCCGAACTGGAACACCGTGTTGCTTGCAGGAGCCGTGAACTGTTCCGCTCCAATGAGGCATTGCTGGCCGAGGTCGAGGAGCGCAAAAAAACCGAGAAAGCCCTTACCCGCTCTCAAAAATTATTGCGTGCCCTGTATATTCAATTGGGTGAATTGGAAGAGGCCGAACGTCAACGGCTCTCCCGTGAACTGCATGATCAGGTCGGGCAGAACTTGACCGCACTTGGCATTAATTTAAATGTTATTTTGAACCAGTTGTCGGATGAATCAAGAGCCCTGGTCGAGCCAAGGCTGAACGATGCCATACAAATCACAGCGGAGACGGCCGGATCGATCCGCGATGTCATGGCGGCATTACGCCCCCAGGTGCTGGACGATTATGGTTTGAAGGCGGCCCTTAAATTGGAAGCCGAACGATTCTCTGATCGAACCGGCATAGCGACTAAGGTGATCGGCAAGGAGATCTCTCCCAGACCGTCCGATGGCCTGGAGACCTCCCTGTTTCGGATTGCCCAAGAGGCATTGACCAATGTATCCAAGCACGGCTTGGCCAAGCAGGTAACCGTTCGGCTGGAACACAACGATGCTATGGTCCGGCTCACGATTAATGATGACGGTGTTGGATTTGATTTGAACAAAATAAACTCCACCGATCAATCGGGATGGGGCCTGATGACCATGCGTGAGCGTGTCGAAGCCCATGACGGGACTTTTAAAGTGGTTTCAGAACCAGGTGAGGGGACCCGGATCATTGTCGAGGTCTGTCTTGCAAGCACGCCAAAGGTGGTATTGTGACGATATCCGTGGTCCTGGCTGATGATCATGCCGTGGTCAGGGATGGGCTTAAAACCCTTCTCGAAATTGATCAGAATATCAATGTGGTCGGTATGTCTTCAAATGGGCGGGAAGCAGTCCGGCTTATCACAAAGCTAAGGCCTGATGTGGTTGTCATGGACATTTCCATGCCGGAACTCAACGGCATCGAAGCCACCCGTCAGATCCTTGAACAGTGCCCTGATACGCGTGTGATCATACTCTCCATGCACGCCACCAAGGAACACATCCACAGAGCCTTGCAGGCTGGGGCCAAGGGGTACCTGTTAAAGGAGTCCGCCGGCGCCGAAGTGGTTAAAGCCGTGCGCAGCGTGTATTTAGGCAACCGGTACCTGGTACAACCGGTTGCCGAACTGCTGATAGACGATTACCTCAACGGGGGGCGGGCTGAAAAATTTCCTGATCCGCTGGATCAGCTTAGTGCCCGTGAGCGGGAGGTTCTACAACTTGTTGTCGAGGGAAACGCTAGCGCAAAGATTGCGGATACGCTTTGTCTCTCTCCCAAAACCGTGGAGACCTATCGCAGCCGGATAATGGCCAAGCTCAACATCAAAGATATTCCCGGGCTGGTCAAGTTTGCCATTCAAAATGGGCTCATATCATTGGACA
>JASFKE010000348.1:0-5236 GCA_050118795.1 Desulfobacteraceae bacterium
TTCCAACGTGGGCGCACCGGTCAACACCTCCTGGATCTTCGCTTCGACATGGGCCCGGTCATCCGGGTGCACCCGCTCCAGCCACTGTTTCCGATCCCCCAGCCCCTCTTTGGGCTTGTAGCCGAGCATGGTGTAGTATTCGGGCGAGACGTACCAGCTGTCATGCTCCACGTCCCAGTCGAAGATGCCGATTTGGGTCGCCTCCAGCGTCAGCCGCAACCGCTCTTCGCTCTCTTGCAGCCTTTCATAAACACCGGCCGTCTCCAGGGATATGGCTGCCTGGGCGCAGAGCACTTCGAGAACGGTGCGGTGCCCAGGCGTGAAAGCGCCGCTGACCAGATTGTTCTCCAGATAGAGCACGGCCAGCAGTTTCTCCCGGCGCCGGATCGCCATACCCAACACCGATTTCGGTCTTGCGCGGCGCAGATAGTCATCCGCCGGAAATTGGTCCGCCTGGGTGCGTGCATCGGCAAGGATCACCGTCTTGCGGCTGCGACGGATATAATTGATCATTGCCCCGGGGATCTTTGCCTCACCGGGCGAGGTCTCGAAAACGATTCCCCCGCCGCCGTAATCGTCCGGTTGAATCTCGGCCCGGAGTTGCCCCCCCCCTTCCACAGAGAGATAACCCGTCTGCGCGCCTGCGCTCTCCATGACCATGCGCAGCAACGTCCGGGCGAGGCGGTCCATGTGGATCTCACCCGATATGGTCTGCTGCGCTCTGGCCACCGATATGGCATCCAATTGTTCCGCCAATGTTACGGCTTGTGGTTGTCCCCTATCCGTCAGTGGCGGATGCAGACGCTCCAGTTGTCGCACCTTGGCGTGAGCGCCCCAGCGGGCATAACCGGCGTGGGCATCGCGGTGATAGGTTTCGGCGATTTTCTCAAATCCTTGCGCCTTGTAGAACCGCGCTGCCACCTCGGCGGCGAGGGCTTGCTGTTGAACGAAGTCATTGTCCCGGGCAGAGCCCAGGGCCTGATCGTAGAGGCGCATCGCTTCCGTCTCCCGCCCCTCGATACGGGCAATCTCGGCCGACAACAGTGCATGTTTGTCGGCGAAGTTCGGCGGGTAGTTTTCGGCCCACTCGCGCAGTTGTTCCCGGTGCGCCGTCAGAAGGTCGCGCCATCGGGCCCGCTTCTGCTCGGAAGCCTCCTCGTAGAGCGCCGTCACCGCCAGCGCGGTGTAGAGGTAGTAGTCGAGCAGGTGGATGTGGGCGGCCGCGGCCCAAAGCATCGGTTTTGCCTTGTCGGCCGTCGCGATGACCTCGGCGTAGTCGCCGGACAGGTACCGCGCTTTGAGCTTGATGATCCAGTATAAGCAGACCAGCATGGGCATCCGGTCTGCCGTCAGTTTCGCCTCGAAGGCCGCCTCGTCGAACTGTGCGTCGCTGAAGGTGGACAGCGACGTGGTCCTGCCCTGCATGGCGGCGATGAAACGCTGCTTGCTCACGATGATGTCCGCGACGTCATGGAACTTGGCTTTCCGGACGTAGTCCAGGGCTGTTTCCGACTCGCGCCACACGGCCTCGAGGGGGTCGTTTCGCAGGAAAAGGTCCGCCAACAGATGGAATAGACTGTAACCGGCCATTTCCGGGCTCCCCGTCTCGGTGGCGGCGTGGAAGGCCATCCGGTTGAAATCGACCGCTGTTGCGATGGGCTGGGTCCACAGGGCGATCAATCCCATCGCTACGTAGGTCCTCGCCTTGTAGGCGAGAAAACCGTGCTTTTCGGCGATGTCGCAGGCGAGCTTGCCGAAACGATAGGCCTCGTCGTACCGGTGAAAGGCCGGTCCGAGGATGAACCCGAGAAAGCCGCAGCCGTGGGCGGATGGGCCGCAGATGCCGTGCCGTATGCTCAGGTTCACCATGCGGCACAGGTGCAGACGATGCAACTGGATGTCGGTAAAGTAGGCGGGGCCGAGCAGGACCGAGAGCACCTGCATGGCGGCCAGCAGTTCGGGATCGGTCATCAGCGGCAGGTCGATCAGGCTCTCGATGGGGCGCCCTGCCAGGGTGCGCCACATCGTGTCGTATTCGGCCTGGACCTGTTCCGGGGAGGGGTGCGCCGGAATGTCGATGTCGAACAGGCGCAGGCAGGTGAGCGCGCTGTCGACGGCTTGGGGGTTCTCCGACTTGATGAGATGGAGTTGGACCTTCAGGTGGTAGGCGGCCGCACGGTCGACGTTCGACGCCCCGCGTTGCAACAACACCTCGATCAGCCCCTCGGCGGTGTTGAAGTTACCGGTCAGAAATTCGCACTCCGCGCGGTGGAGCCACAGGCTGAACGCCAATTCGTACCGGCTCTCCCAGTCGCTTTCGTCGAGCAGGGCCATACCGGCCGTAAGATAGAAGCAGGCCGACGCATAGGCCGACGACGCCTTGGCTTTGCGCCCGGCGTCCAGGACGATCTGCGCCACTTGCGCTTTCTCGTCCCGGTCCCTCAGCAGCGCGGCGCCCCGAATGAGATGGTTGGCGATATCGAACAGGCCCTCGGTGGCATGCTCCGCCGGTAACCTCGCCAGCAGCGCGCGGCCGATGTGCAGGTGGACTTCGGCGCGGCGCCCTTCCGGGATCAAGGCGTAGGCTGCCTGATGGATCCGGTCGTGCAGGAATCTGCAGGTGTTATCCTGCTGGAAGAGGACTCCGGCCAGGACGGCCGGCCAGAGCGCCGTGCGTATGGTCTCCTTTGTCTCCTCGTAAACCGCGGCCAGGGTGTCGATATCGGCGACATTGCCCAGGCAGGCGAGTTGCTTGAGCACCTCCCGGGTGGGGGCGGGGAGCCTGCCGAGCTTCTCCGCCATGAGGTCGACAACATTGTCGGTGTAGTTCCTGGCGCGGATACGCGCCATATCCCAGCGCCAACCCGGTCCGGACGGGGCGAAGGTGAGCAGCCCATCGTCGGCCAGGGCGGTCAGGAACTCAATGGCGAAGAAGGGATTGCCGCCGGTTTTCTCATGCAGCAATTGGGCCAGGGGCTGAGCGCGCTCCAGGTCGCAGCGCAGGGCGTCGGCGACGAGGCGGCACAGGTCGTTGGCGGTAAGGGGCGCGAGTACAATATCCTGCACCACAGCCCCGCCATTGCGGATGGCCTCGATGGTCCGCATAAGTGGGTGATCGGGCGTGACTTCGTTGTCCCGGTAGGCGCCGACCACCAAGAGAGTGCCCACTTGCGGTTCCGTGGTGAGGTGGGTCAGCAGATCGAGGGTGGCCGCATCCAGCCACTGGAGATCATCGAGGAAAAGGGCCAGCGGATGCCCGGGGTCGGCGAACACGCCGAGGAACCGCAACAGGACCATCCGGAAGCGGTTGCGTGCCTCTTGGGGGGGGAGCTCCGGCACCGGCGGCTGCCGGCCGATGATGAGCTCGACTTCCGGGATGAGGCTGACGATGAGTTGCCCGTTGGGGCTCACGGCCTTTTGCAGCGCGCTGCGCCACCGTTCAACCTCGGTCTCGCTTTTGCCGAGGATGTGACGGACCAGAGATTGGAGGGCCTGGACCAGGGTGGCGTAGGGGACATCGCGCTTGTACTGGTCAAATTTGCCTGCCGCGAAGAGACCCCGGGGGGGGACGAGCGCCTTGTGGAGTTCGCGCACCACCGAGCTCTTGCCAATGCCCGAATAGCCGGAGACCAGCACCAGTTCCGGGGTGCCGCTGACCACGACCCGTTCAAAAGCGGCCAGCAGGGTCTCGATTTCGGATTTTCTGCCGTACAGCTTCTCCGGCACCAAAAGCCGTTCCGGTGCGTCATGGGCGCCAAGGGGGAAGGGGCCGATGCGTCCGTTCGACTCCCATTGATCCAAACAGCGGTGAAGATCGGCATCGAGGCCGGCGCTGCTTTGGTAACGTTCTTCGGCGGTTTTGGCCAGCAGCTTCATCACCATCTCCGAAAGAGGTTCAGGCAGACCGGGCACGCGCTGGGAGGGCGGAACCGGTTGCCGGGCAATGTGGCAGTGGACCCATTCCATGGGATCGCCGGCCGTAAAGGGCACAGCGCCGGTGAGCATCTGGTAAAAGTTGATGCCCAGGGCGTAGAGATCGCTGCGGGAGTCGATGGAGCGGTTCATCCGGCCGGTCTGTTCGGGAGCCATGTAGGCCCAAGTGCCGGCGATGGCTTCGGGCGGCTCCGGCGGCTGGTGTTCCCGGGGCAGAGGCGAGGCGATCCCCAGGCCGGTGAGCCGGACATGGCCGGCCTCATCGAGCAGCACGTGTCCGGGCTTGAGATCTTTATGCACCAGCTCATGGCGGTGCAATTCGGCCAGGGCGGCGTTGATGCCGATGGCGATGCGGAGAAAGGGCTCAATCTCCATGGGGCGGCCCAACAGGGAGGCCAGGGTTCTGGTGGGTCCCTGCTCCAGAACCAGGGCTGCTTCGCCGCCGTGACGTTCCAGGGCAAGGGGCCGGGCGATCCGATCCGGATCGAGGTCCCGGGCGATCTCGTATTCATGCTCCAACCGGCCCAGGAGGCGTGGCGGCGGATCGGCAAGCGCCGGGACTTTAAGCAGTACGGGCAGGCCGTCGACCATTCGGGTAGCCCGATAGAGCGCCAGATCTGAGTCCTCACTGACAGGAGCAATCAAAGAATAGCCGGGAATATTTATCATCGGTGTACCTCAATGCGATATTAAAATGGGATGGTCCTCATTTATCCGGCCTGAGTTCAGGCGACGGCTGGTTGGTCAGCGCCCAGAAGACGCAGGTCTTCCCGACTGCGACCATAAATTCGGTAAAGCGCACCGGTTTGACCACATAGGCATTGACGCCTAGCCGGTAGCACTGTTGCAGATCCATCGATTCGTGGGATGAGGTCAGGACCACCACCGGTATGGTGCGCATCTCGTCGTCCGCCTTGATTTGGCGCAGCACCTGAACGCCGTCCATCCGGGGCATTTTCAGATCCAGCATGATCACCACCGGAAGGCCGGCGGGTCGCCGGGCGAAGGATTCCCGGCGATAGAGATAATCCAATGCCTCGACACCGTCGCGAACCACGGCGACCTCGTTGGCCAGGTTGTGCTCGTCAAGGGCGGCAAGGGTCAACTCGATATCCTTCTCGTCGTCCTCCACCAGCAGGATGCGCTTATAATTCTTCATGTTTCCCCCTTCGTATGGTGTGGGGCAGTGAAAAGTAAAATGTCGCTCCCCGGTCACACGCTCCTTCGGCCCAGGTGTGGCCGCCGTGCCGGGCGATGATGCGGCGCACGTTGGCCAGTCCGATGCCGATACCCTCGAATTGGT
>JASFKE010000349.1:0-5234 GCA_050118795.1 Desulfobacteraceae bacterium
CGGATTGTTGAACAATGTGACCGACTTCAAGAACCAGATGGGTGAGTTGCCTGACCGGATATCCAACGAACGCCAGGCGGCTTTGAGGGATATTTCAAAAATGATTTCCGATGAACGCCAGGCGATGCTCAAGGCCTTTGACGACCGGGAATCCAAGCTGCGGGTTATTTTGAGCGACACCCGGGCCACCATGGACCGGGCCGATGCACTGTTGGGCACGGTGCACCAGACCATGGCCTCCTCGGAAAAAATGATGGAAAAGACCGAATCCACCGCAAGGGCGTTCAATGAACTGGTGGCATCGGTGGACCGGCTGGCGGCGCGACTGGATGCCGGCAAGAAGCAAGAGCCGGGCAAACCATTCGATATCAACGCTTATATACCTGCACTGGAAAAACTCAATGAAACCGTGCGGGAAGCCACCGTGCTGGTTGGAGCTGTGGACCAAAGCGGCGGGCCGATGATTCAACAGCTCGTCGAGGAGATCAATACAGCAGCGGAAAAACGCATCGATCATGTCTTTTGGCTGATGATGATCCTTTTCGCCTTTGTTGGCGCCGGCGGTGTGTTGATTGTCTTTGTGCACCATCGAATGGCAAGAAAAGATAAAAAGGTTTAACCCCATCGCTGCAAAAGTCGGAGGGCGTCAGAGTCAAGGCGGGGTGCATTGACGATCTCCCGGGTCTGGATTATAGTTCCGATAAATGGCCACTGGATTGCATCCCCGCAAATGATCCGACTTAGAGCTGAGAACCTGTTTGCCACCACCTAAGAATGGAGAAAAGAATGCGAATGCTTTTTAGAATGAATTGGCTGTTGGCGCTCCTGCTCCTGGCGGGCTGCGCCGGCGCACCCGAAAAGGTCTTCATCAGCCGGCCGGAAGTACAAAAAGTATCCAACGAGGCTTTTGATGCAAGCATCCAGCCCTTGAAGCTGGACAACCCGTTTTACGTGGCTTTTCAGCTGGAGGTACGAAATAAAACCCCAAAGCCTCTCTCCATCGATTGGAACAACACGCGCTATCTTCACAACAACCAGGATCGAGGCCGGTTTGTATTCAAAGGTATCGACCCGGAGTCCATTAAATCGGGAATCCCCCCAGAGACCATACCCGGTGGTCAAAAGCTCTCCAAGCGCATCCATCCGCTCAAAACCCTTGGTTTCATGCGCAGGCGAGACATCCCCAAACCTGGACAGAGTAATTTTTTCCCCGGAATCCTTCCCAATGGCATTAATTCCGTTGTGCTTGTGGTCAACCAGGCAGAGCGACAGTGGAAGGAGAAACTGACCGTGCATTTTACCTCAAAAGAGATCCCATAGGAGCCGTACCTCTCCATACCCATAAATTCACCACAAAATTCATGATGGATTAATTCCTCAATTAGAAGTAACCCAAGCCACTGTATTGATACCCACAGGCTTTTTCACCATTTTGCCATCTTATTGCAGGCAACAATGGGGTCAAAAAGTGAAAATATATTATAATTTCAGAATAATGCCCTTCGTGGTGTTTTTTTCCGGCTTTTTACGAGGCCATTAAGAAAGAGTAGAAAAATCCTAAAGTCCCGGTCTCCCTCAGCCGAAATCCTACCTGAGACAAACACGATACGTCTGATCCGTGGATTGGACCTGCAGCTAACCGCGCAAACACACCTGTTTTGAACTCCACCTGCTTGCTCATCACCTGATTCGGGCATTGTATTAAAAATTGGCACTCAACCGATGCATCCGGCGATGCACCCTAGAGGATATGGGTTCGCCTTTGGATCGGAACGATTTGGTACGTAAGCACTGGAGTTTTTTGTATGATTGATAGGAGAACCCTATTATCCGTTGTGTTGCTGACCGTCATTGCGATGGGTCTGCTCCTGCAGTTGTTGCTTGTTGAAGAGTCTCGTGAAGCCCGCAAGGTTTTAGAGCGCAAGGGGTACTCTTTTACCAATCTGTTGGCGCTTCACAAGATCAGTGAATATAAAGATGACCGACGCGGCTTTCTCTTGAGAAGTTTTCTGGAGCACCCCCTGTTTCAGGACCTTGCCTATTTTTACATCCACAGCAGTGATGGAACTCCCATAATCGCCCTGGGTCATTCCGATTTGCGTTTACAGGTGCCGGTGGCCGTGAGCAACAGGGCCATTGGATCGATGGGGTTCCAGCAGCAGTCCTTCCACACCGACGACGATATGCATTTTTTCGAATTTTCAAAAGCGGTTGTTGAAAATGGGGTGAAAGCCGGCACCATCCGTCTGGGCCTGTTCGAACCCAAAGTGACCATATTCACCCTTGAACGGGTCAGCTTGATGGCCCTGATGGCTTTTTTCATCTTCGCCGGCGCCATCATCGCCTATTATGGATTTTCGAAAACCCTGGTGACCCTCTCCAGGCTCAAAACGTCGCTCTTTGGAAAACAGACGGACGGGCATGCCGCCGGTGATCCGATCCCGCGCGATGCCGCCACAATCAAAAAAGACCTCATCGAAAGCTTGCAGCAGGTCAAGGAGTACCTTGGCGCCATGGAGGAGAAAAACACGGAGCTGACCTCCCGGATCGGTTTGGTTCAATTTGAAAAAGAGCAGATCGGTAAAATTCTCGACACCATCCGGCTGGGAATCATCATCACCGACATCAATGCCAATGTGGTGCACATGAACGCCTATGTCCTCAATCTGTTGGGTCTGCAGCAATCCGAATCCCTCGATCGCCCCCTGGATGAAATCATCGATCACCCCAAGGCCCTGGAGTTCCTGACGGCGGATTCGGCATCCCCCGAAACGGGCGGCGAAACCGGCATCGATATCGAGTGGCGCGACCTGGCTCCCGGAGAGACCTATCACCTGACGCGCTCTTTTTTATGCGACAGCAATGACCGGCCCTCCGGAAAGATGATTCTGCTTCGCAACATTACCCGGGAAAAAGCCATGGAGCAGGCCACACGGGATTTTACCGCACACCTGAGCCATGAACTGCTGACCCCCTTGACCACCATACAATCTTACAGCGAAATGCTGGTGGATGATGAAATCGAGGAGACGGAGACACGGAATGAATTTTACAACACCATCTATGAAGAGACGGAACGTCTCTCGCGGCTGATCAAGGACATCCTGACCTTCTCCCGGTTGGAAAACGGAAACATGACCATCGAAAAGGGCCTGGTGCGTTCCGACTGGCTCTACAACGACAGTCTGGCGGCCATCAACGGGTCGGCTTTGAAAAAGGGCATCACCGTCGAGAAGATCCTTCCCGACAACAACCCATCGCTCATCGGAGACAAAGAGCAGCTCAAAGGCGCCATCATCAACATTCTCGGCAACGCCGTCAAATACACCCCGGAAGGCGGCACCATCCGCTTCGAATTGAGCGAGAAGGACGAGATGGTGGCGTTTGACATCCACGATACCGGCTGTGGCATAGCCCAGGATGAGCAGCCCCATATCTTCACCAAATTTTTCAGATCCAAAAATAGCGCCGTTGCCGAGCAACCCGGCACCGGTTTGGGGCTTGCCATCGCGCATGAGATCGTCATGCTGCATGAGGGCAAACTGACCGTTGAGAGCCAATTTGGCCAGGGAAGTCAATTTACCATCAAGATACCAAAGGAGGAGTACTACCTTGAGAAATAATAAAAAAGTCCTTGTGGTGGACGACGAATCTCACATCCGGCGCGTCATCGAAGTCAAATTGAAAAAATACGGCTTCAATGTCATCTACGCCCCCAATGGGCAAGAGGGGTTAAAGACGCTCCAGGAGGAGAAACCCCGGGTGATGATCACCGATATCAACATGCCCCTGATGGATGGCCGGGAGCTGTGCGAGAAAAGCGACCCGTACAAAAGCGACTGGCCGTTTCTGACGGTGATAATCACCTCCAGAATCAATCCCGAAGACCGGTCTTGGGTCGCCGATCTCACCGATACCATCTTTCTGGAAAAACCGTTCAGCACCTCGGTGCTGAAAGACAAGATCGAGACCTATATTGAAGGTTGAAACGAAATGAGCGCCGCCCAAATAATCCCGTTGCTGGAACGCCTGGCCGACACCTGTCAGCTGACATTTGAGCTGCATGCCGACAGCCGGGTGGACCGCATCCCACCCCGGCAGGCCGAAGTGGATCACGCTCCGCTGCCGGAGATTCTGGCGGAACAGCTTTCCGGCGGTGTATCTTTCAACTATACCGGCGGCTTGCCGCCGCTGCGGGCGTGGGGCGTGCCGTTTACCGGTACCGACGGCAACCCTGCCTGGCTCCTGGCCCACGCACCCTCTCTGCCGCAATGTGTGGAGAGCCACACCATCATGCCGCTGCTCACACAGATCGTAAATCTCTGCAAAATGCAGCAAAAGCTCCGTGGCGAAATCGATGAACTGGCCACGGTGCTCGACCAGAGCTTCGAAGAGCTGGCGCTCTACGGCCGTATTGACGAGGTGGCCGGCTCCGGTCATCCGTCGTCCACCCCTCTGCCCGCCATTGGCGCCGGCTTGCAGCGATGCCTGCAAGCCGACCTGGTCTTTGTACGGATCCCGGCATATCCGGAGATGGCCGTCACCATCGCCAGTGAAACGGCTGCCCATCCGGTTGGATCGGTGGAGGCGTTCATTGATGAGCTCATACGACTGACCCCCATGCGCCGCCTCCGGCTCGAAGGCGATGTCTATTGCCTGAACAACTCATCCCAGGATGCGGTATTGGGCCCTTTGAGCAAGGCGCCGTACCGCTTTATGGCGGCACAATGCAGATTCAACACAAAGTCGTACGGCTGGATCGGCGCCGTTTGCCACGACTTCGAAAACTTCTTCAAACGGGGCCAGATGCGTCTGCTGGTCAATACCGCCGTCCAGATTGCGATGCTGGCCGCACATACCGAGTTGCGGCAGGGGTTGGGCCAACTCACCCGGCGGGTGGAAGCGTCCAAACGCATGATGGCCCCTGACGCGGCCGGCGATCCTGCCACCCGCAGCCCGGAAAGCGTGCATGCTGTGGCCTATCTGGACCGGGCCTTTGGCCAGATGGCGCAAAGTCTGGAATCCGGCAAGTCGCTGCTGGCCCAAAGCGCCCAACTGGCCGCCGTTGGCCAGTTGGCCGCCATCTTCGCCCATGAGATCAAACAGCCGCTGACGGTTCTGAGCGGATTGACCCGGCTGGGTATGAAGGAGGCCGGCGACCCGGAGGAGCAAAGCAACATGGCCCTGATGGCCAAAACCGTCGATCGACTGATCAAGATGGTCAAGCGCTTCGG
>JASFKE010000350.1:0-5233 GCA_050118795.1 Desulfobacteraceae bacterium
GTACACATTAATATTAAAGGGGTAGGGGGAAATTTAAATGCATATAAGTACTGTGAAATTTCGGAAAGATCTATTTAAGATACTGGACAAGGTAAGCAAAACCCACAATGAGGTCATTATAACCAAACGAGGCAAACCTATCGCAAAAATCGTTCATATAAACGATATGGATAGTTCAAAAGATCCCTTGATTGGCGCTATGAAAGGTCAGGGAAAAACCATAGGCGATCTGACCCAGCCTGTTATTGATGCAGCCGACTGGGAGGTGGACTGATTGAAAATCCTACTTGATACGCATGCCTGGTTTTGGGCTATCAACGAGCCTGAAAGGTTATCTCAAAAAGCGCTGAAAGTCATCACAGCAACGAAACCGGGCGAAAGAGGCCTTGCATCGATCTCCATATGGGAATTTGCCATGATGGTTACCAAGGAAAAAGTGCAGATCGGCACTGCCCTTGATCAATGGCTTGAACAGGCTGTTTCAAATACCGGTATAGCAGTATTTCCACTGAGCCCCCAAATTGCCGTAGAATCCTGCACGCTTCCCGGAAAGTTTCATAAAGACCCGGCAGATCGTCTTATTACGGCAACTGCGCGAGTCCACGGACTTACTTTGGTTACCAAAGACACCAAGATTTTAGATTACAAACACGTCAATACGATATGGTAATGAGACCGCTTTTTTAGGCGCCGGCCTATCTCTTTCACTCCACAAGCCCCGTAAGAAAAGCCCGCAGATTCTTGCGCGTGTTGCGAAGGCCCAATTTGCGTCGCAAGTTGCGACGATGAAAATTGACGGTGGTGATGCTCAGGTTGAGTCGATCAGCTATCTCCTGGCTGTAGAGACCTTCCCGGATCAAAGTGGCGATCTCGATTTCCTGAGGCGTAAGTGCGGCATGAATGGCGGACATACGTCGAAGAAACGGCTTGATCAACTGGGACAGACGTGTATCGAGACTGGCGATCAATGATTTGGATCGTTCCGGCAGAGGTTGTTTTGCCAGTCGATTGAGCACAGGAGTGACAACTCTTGCCAGATTGTCGACCACGTCGGCTTCCAGGTTACGGCGATCCGCCTCACGCTGGCGCAAAAGGACTTTGAGGGCCGTGTTGGCCTCTTCCAATTTTCGTTTTTCCCTCAGCAGCGCATCCTCGCTTCGGCGCAATTTTTCTTCTGCCAGTTTAATGGGGGTAATATTTTCGTGGCTGACAACGATGCGCAGCGGACCCGGTACGGCCGTGCGGGTGACGCGCATGTAGAACCACCGCTTTTCATCGGGAGAGTGGCACGAATACTCCATGACGAATTCTGCACTGCGCCCTTTGATGACATCGCGGATACCTTCGGCGACAAAAGAGGATTCGCCTGCGGTCTGACCACCTGCGCTGTCACAAATCTCGAGGTAGTTGACATCCCGGCTGTCCGGACGAATCTCCAATCGGTTCTGTTTTGCGAATTTTTTCCAGGCCAGGTTGGTCTCCAAAATGAAGCCGTTTTCATCCAGAATGGCCACGTGCGCCGATAGACAGTTGAGGATGGTTTGTGAGAGCTGTTGCGCTTCAGATGTTGATTTGTCCTGAACCATTGGCCTCTCTGATTCTTGTGGGTTTCAGTTGATCTCTCATCACGCACCATATCCGGTTTGAGGATCAAATAAAACCGTTACCTCCTAATTGGCGGTTTTTCGGTTTTCCAGACGCGCCTTGAGTTTGGGAAATCGGCCAAGATCGGTATGGGGCAGAAAGAGCGCGGCCACATAGTGATCCATGTAAGAGTGCGTTTCCGACAGCTCAAAATTGGTGATACCGGCCGTCAGATCCACGACTTGACCCCGCAGATGGTTGGACAGGGCGCAGAACTGGGCGCCCAGCAGGGAGCTGTTGCCCATGAACACGACTTTTGCAGGATCGATCTCCGGCAGCAGTCCAATGGTCATGGCCTTTTCCAGGTCGATGTAGCTTCCGAACCCGCCGGCCAGCACGATGCGGTCAATGGCTTCCATGGGGGTGCCGATTTCATCCAACAAGGTTCTGCAGCCGCTGTAGATGGCCCCTTTGGCCCGGATCAGATTTTCGATATCGATCTCGGTAAGCACGATATCCCTGTCGATCTGTGTGGCCTCTCTCCAGGCCAGGACGTATTCCCATACGTCATTGGTCTGGCGAATGCGCCGGGTCTTGAGCTCCCGCTGGAATTTTCCGCTGCTGTCGATGACACCGGCTTCGAAAAGGGTGGCCACCATGGTGATCAATCCCGATCCGCAAATCCCTTTGGGCCGCACATTGCCGATGGTGACGATCATGGGTTCGAAGGTCAGGGGATTGATGGAAAAATCTTCGATGGCCCCCTTGGCGGCGCGCATGCCGAACTGGATACCGCCGCCCTCGAACGCCGGCCCGGCCGAACAGGCGGCGCAGGCCAGCCACTCCTTGTTGCCGATGGCCATTT
Organism: Desulfobacteraceae bacterium; assembly: GCA_050118795.1. Lineage (GTDB taxonomy): Bacteria > Desulfobacterota > Desulfobacteria > Desulfobacterales > Desulfosarcinaceae > JARRKU01. The sequence continues at coordinate 2,450 of JASFKE010000350.1, forward strand.
CGGCGTTGGTGCCGATGTCTAAAAACAGCGTCAGATCATCGTGTTTGTGCATGCCGGAGGCCAGCACGCCGGCAACGATGTCGCCTCCCACATAGCTGGATATCTGGGGAAAGAAAAGCGCCCGGGTCTGCTCTCCCAGATTCAGCCCCACATCCTTGGCCTTGACGGGCGGATAGATACTACCCGCCGGCACGTAAGGTGACAGGCGTATGTGGCGCGGATTGATCTTGAGCATCAACTGGGTCATGGTGGTGTTGCCCGCCAGAACGACCAGGGTGACATCGCCCGGTTCGGCGTCTGCTTTTTTTAGCAGTTCGGCGCTAATGCCGTTAATGGTTTCGGCGATTTTAGCGTGAAGCTTTTCAAGTCCATCTGCCTTTTGAGCGGTGATGATGCGGGAAATGACATCTTCGCCGTAACTGATCTGGGCGTTAAAATCGGCCCCTTCGCAGAGCGCCTTTCCCGTGGTTTGATCGATAAGCCTTGCCTGCACTGTGGTGGTGCCGATGTCTACGGCCAATGCCAAATGGCAATGGGTAGTATCTCCCGGTGCCAGGTCGATAATATGGTTTTTGCGCCCCGCCTGGACCGGGCGCAACAGTGTCACCGTGACCTTGAAATCGGCTTGGCGCAGGATATCTGGAAGTTTGCGGATCAGTTCGAGGTCCATGGCCAGACGGTGCTCATGGTGTTGCTGCCGTAATGCACTGACAATGCGGGTGACATCCGGGACATTGTCGCCGGCCGCCGGTGGCGGCAGCTCGATGTAGATCTTCTCCACAGGCAGTGTATAGGGGGGGTCCGAAGGCGGTGTTTCAAGGGCCGGTTGCAGGATGCCGGCCGTGTGCCTGGCCACGGGTGGCCGTTTCAGGGCAAAGGCATCCATTTCGGATTCAACAGGGATGCGGATCACCACATCACCGCACACAGTGGCCTTGCAGGCCAGCCGGTATCCTTTTTCTACATCCTGGCGGCTGACCATCTCCGACCGGCCGCCCTCAACAGCGCCCTCTTCCACCAAAATACGGCACTTGCCGCAGACCCCGTCGCCGCCGCAGGACGCGTTAATATGTACTCCCGCCTCCAGGGCCGCCCGGATAAGTGTCTCTCCGTGTTTTACGCCAACGCTGCGGTCATGGGGTAAAAAACGAACGGTGTGGCTCTCCATATTGCCTCCTCATCGTATTTTTAGTGTTTATATGGCTAAAACATGTATCGGTAGCTGGTATAAAAAGCGCGACCAGGTTTAGGATAGCCCTTCTTTTCGTAGTAGTGTTCGTCGAAAATGTTGTCGACCTTCAGTGTGACCCGATGGTGGATGTAAAAATTGACACCGGCCACCAAATCGACCACGGTAAATGACGGATACTCAATTTCCGGGTAGCCGGCGGCGTTCCAATCGGTATCTTTCATCGGGCCCTGGTTGCGCACGTGCAGCTTGGCATCTATCAGGCCGTCATCATACTTGACGCCGTAATTGTATGTATATTCAGCAACATTATGGGTATCTTTCACAGTGCCGTCGGTCTGTTCCTCTTCGGACTTGAAGATGTTAGTGGCGTTGAAAAACAGTGCCAGCGAGCGATTCCAGTGCAGGGGCACACCTAAATCAAAAGAGAGCATGGATTCCAGGCCTTCGATCTCTCCTCCGAGACTGTTTTCATAGGTTGTAAAGGTGCCTTCGGTCACTCGAGTGATTTTGTCATCGATATCCGTATCGAAATAGGTGATATCGAGGCTGAGTCCATGCTCAGGGGCGTCAAACCCAACGCCCAGGTCGTAGGTGATCGACGACTCAGGATCGAGATCCGAATTGCCCCGGGTAATCATCGTGACCTCTTCGACCTGTGTTTCGGAATAGCCGGCGAGTTGGGCTGCGGTGGGGGGCACAAAAGCTTTGCCCACCGTCCCATGCAGGCGCAATCCCATATCAAAAAGATAATTGAGACCGGCCCTTGGGCTGAAAGTGGAGAAATTTTCGCTATTCGGTGTAAAATCCGTTTTGTAAGGTGTTGACTTGGATTCAACTTCAAAGGCGTCAAAGCGCCCGCCCGCTGTGACGTTGAGCTTTTTGTCCATTATTTTCCAAATGGTCTCCAGGTACCCGGCCCAATTTTCCCGGCCTTCGTCGGGAGAGTAAGGTGCCTTTCGGCTGCCGTCCTGGTTATAGCTGCGGCTCTGCTTGTCGATCATCTGGTAGTCGATGCCTGTGATGAAGCGATGGCCAGCCAAAGTGAGGGCATTTTTGAGTTGAACGCCCTGCCAGGCCGTTTCCGAATCGTTGCTCCGATAGGGGGCGACCTGTGTCGGATCGGTATAGCCATAGCGTTTGTAAGTCTCAGCTATTTCACGGGTCTGATAGGCGGTCAGCGACAGCAGATTACGGGCACCCAATTGACCTTCGACGGTCAGATCTATGCCATGGCGATCGATATCTTTTTGTCCCGCCTTGGAACTTCCGTCAAAGGTATCGCCGGGGGTTTCGATATCACGGCCCTGGTAAATGTCGCCGGTGATATCGATCCGCCACGACTCGCCTAAATCGCCGCCCAGGCGAAGCAGGCCGTTTTGGGTCAAAAAACTGGTATTGGGGCGCTCCTGACCGTTGCCCATGGTGATATCATCGGCCTGCTCATATCTTCGGACGGAAAAATCAAGGTCAAACCCTTTGCCGATGGCGCCGCCGACGGCGCCCTTCTGATAATTGGTGGCAAAAGAGCCGTAACCGGCTTCAGCCATTGCTGTCAGTTCGTCGGTATTTTTCTTCAAAATGACATTGACCAC
>JASFKE010000351.1:0-5231 GCA_050118795.1 Desulfobacteraceae bacterium
ACCACTGGTGAAAAGGGGGGCTATGAATTGGCGACCATAGGTGGCGAATTAAAACAAAGACAGCATGTCTCAAGTCTGCGTTTTTACCGCGTTCAAAGTACGCGGTTTCATCAAAGAGAGTTAACCGGTGGTGAGAAAAACCAATGATCCGCATCGAAAACCTCAGCGTCGACCTGGTCGATTTTTCTCTCAATGAGATTAACCTTCACGTCGCCGGTGGTGAATTCTTCATATTGCTGGGGCCCACCGGCGCCGGCAAGACCGTGCTGCTGGAATCCGTGGCCGGCCTTGTACCTGTGACCAGAGGTCGGATACGTCTGGATGGCCGGGATGTCACCCATCTTCTTCCGGAAAAGCGGGGTATCGGCATTGTGTATCAGGACAGCGCCCTGTTCCCCCATCTCACCGTCAAAGACAATATCCAGTACGGCCTGCGTTACCAAAATGATCCTCCCAGCCAGAAGACAAAAAATTTGGACCGATTGGTAGACGCTCTCGGCATTGGCCGCCTGCTGCATCGCAATGTGACGACCTTGAGCGGAGGCGAAAAACAGCGTGTGGCCCTGGCCCGTGCCCTGATCGTCGAACCCGCCCTGCTCCTGCTCGACGAGCCTCTCTCCGCACTGGATCCCAATTTCAGGGAAGAGATCCGCGACATCCTCAAGGAGCTGCACCGCAACACCGGTGTCACCATCTTGATGGTCACCCATGATTTTGCGGAAGCGCGTTACCTGGCCCAGCACATCGCGGTGATCAACAACGGACGCATCGAACAGACCGGCTCCGTCGACACCATTTTTTTAAAGCCGGCCACCGCCTTTACCGCACGCTTCGTGGGCATGCACAATCTTTACGAGGCGACAATTGACAGCAACCGGGCCGTCATTGGCGGGCACCGATTTGAACTCAAGGACAAAGCCGATACCGATCATCGTTTCCTGGCCTTTCGCCCGGAAGATGTGCAGCTTCACCCGGTTGGCCAGCTCAACGGACAACCCAACGCCCTGGCCGGCAAAATCTGCCGCATGGCGCATCAGGGGGTCATGGGCGAAGTAGCGGTACGTACCCCAAGCATGAGCTATCGCGCCCTGCTGACCACCGCCGAAATATTTAAAAAACAGCTGTCCATAGGGGACAGCGTCGTGGGAACCATCGCCCCCGAAGCACTGCACACCCTCTAATAAAGGTGCGTCATGGATCTACAACTCGACCTATCCGCGCATTGCATCGAGACTGAGCTCAACCGGCGGTACAATCGTGCGATTTTAAAATACTTTAAGGCCGGATCGGAAGAACAAAAGCGGTTGGAGCCGATCATCGATATGTTCCGCCTCGCCCTCGAAACCTTCGATTTTGCCAAACTGCGCGCCCGTTATCCCGCACTTTCCGGCGGTGCGCACCAGAACATTGGCATATCCTGCAAAGGCAAACATCTGTTTATCACTATCGACAACACAACCATCGATCCCTTTTCGGATGGCGCCCTTTAATTCCATGCTGACTTGCACCAGCGCCTGAAATGATTATGCTTGTACTTTGGCTATGTGTTTAATTCTATAAAAATAGCCTCAACTTGAAAGGAGCACCAATCATGGCACGAAAATATATTGATTGTCGAGACTACCCCCAGGGCGATAAAAAGTGTAGTGTTGCTATCTCTGCCGATAGCACGGAGGAACTCATCGAAGCGGTGGTTCTACACGGGACAACAGTACACGGCTACCCGGACAACCAACAGTTCAGGGACCAAATCAGGCGGGATGTCAAACAGGGTCATCCCTCTATGTAAATTGAAAAATAATTGTGAGATATTATATCAGGGCGGCCAAACTTTGGCCGCCTGTTCATTTGGTCTAGTTCCCAACTGATGTATATACCCTTACTGATGTATACGTATATTCCGGTATCGATTCCCCTATGAAATTCTGGTTGTCGAATGGAAGAGATTTCATCCAGGATAGGGGTTCTTCTCCAAGATCATTAAGAACAAACTGCTTAGTTGGATTGGCATTTATCTGCCCATGGGATGCCTCATAAATTTGACGATCCTGATTTCCTCGAATGGTCACAAAATCGTGCACTTTCAGAAGTTCATAGGTTGCCTTTGGTGCAATAGGGCCGTAAAAAATATCTCCAAGATTGAGCGTTTGCCCTACACCGCGCTTTTGGGCATCTTCAACAACGGCCTCTAATGCAAAGATGTTACTATGGATATCCGACAATACGGCAATTTTCATTGAAGCTCCTTAATAAAAAAAACCTTGATAAAGCTGAGACAGGGCTCTTTTAATTGAAGGTCCACATCTCCTGATCATATCTTTCCCAACGGCCATCAGGTCTTTCACGCATTTCGAAATTATAAGGTGTTTGATGCCATATGAGGATTTGGTCATTGGTGGAATCGAGAACAAGGGTGCCCTGCCTGGTTTCGACGGTTAATACGGCATGGGAGTGTAATTTTTTTTTATGATAACCGATAGCTATTCTTAAAGCGCCTCTAGGGATCCCCATATTCACCAACCGAAACCGTTTTTCAAGAGCGATATCTTCACAATCACCAAGACCGAGACTCGGATAGGCCCAAAATTCTTCTTTTTGATATTGGCTTTCATCCATGTAGAGCTCAATCTCATGGTTTACCTTCGTATTGATATCCAACAATTTTTTCCATGTATCCGGCGTCATCTGAATGATCTCTTGCCCGCTTAAATCGCATTCACCCGGATTTCTCCTACAAAACGCCTTGTATGGGACAAAATAGGCTCTTGTTTCCGTTACAGGTAGATTTAGAGTTTTGGCGGGTTGAAACTGCTTGGTGACCAATGTTTTTGGTGCACAACCGGAGAGCAAGAAAAATAAAACTAAGATTGTATATTTATAAACCAAAATGCATTGACACATAACGAAAGCTATTTGACACGAGGTTATCTGTTCTTTAGCTTGCGCTTTTCCTCGAATGAAATCAAGTCTGTTTTTATCAAGTCCGGTGCGGTGGGTTCTGGCGCTGGTGATCGGTGGCAGCGGATTCACCTTTATGATGGTTGCCCATGAAACCTTTAAGCGCATCGGCACCAACATTGCCACCCACCAACCTGCCACAACGTTCGTGGTCCAAGGCGCATATCGTTTCAGCCGCAATCCCATGTATTTAGGCGGATCCGTCTGGTTTTTCGGAATCGGTTTGCTGGCGGGCAGCCTGTGGATGTTGGCTGCATATATTCCTCTCGGGCTCTACTTATCGTTCTATGTGATTCCGAGGGAAGAGGCGTACATGGAACGGGCCTTCGGCGATGGATCTGACCATGGCGGCAAAGTCAAAAAAACATACGGCCGGACAGACGCTTCACGATCTGTTTCGGGAACTCTTTGCGCTGCATGGGGTGTTGTCCAAATTGGTGGACACTGTGCACACCCAGGCAGGAATGAATACATCGAAACTTAAAATCATCAACACGTTGTTTCAGTTCGGGTCTGCGACAGTACCCGACATCGCCGCCCATCTGGATGTGTCCCGCCAATTTGTGCAAACCGTGTGCAACGATTTGCTTGACCAAGAATATCTCTTGTTTTCAGAGAATCCGCGCCACAAGCGATCGAAACTGATAACGCTGACGGAGGCCGGCCGTTTGGCTTATTCCAAGGCACAGGACAACGAATACCGGCTTATTGAACGTCTCTTGCCGGATATCGATTCCCAACGGGCAGGTCGCGCATGTGAGATCTTGAAGCAGATCCGAAAGGCAATTAAAAATTAACGAAAGCCCAATAGCCGCAGTTGCATAACAGGGCTTACGGCAGTAAAGTGTGGATACGGGATTGAACCCCACAGTTGCATAAAAAAGATAGCAAAAAGGATGGAAACACTTGTCATCATTTGATAGGGAGCACAGTGCATGTTTCAAGATTTGGAAGGTTCTGTTATGATACTCAAACATGATTGACGCCCGTTTTGAGGACACAATCATCTTCCAACCGGTCTGGAAGGAGGCGGAATGACAAGGCGATTACTGCTTACAGTTATGTGGAGTGCCGCAATGGTGACAGCGGCTTTTGCGCATCCACACGCCTTTGTGGAATGCACTTTTTCTTTTGTGATGGACAAAGAGGGACTTGTGGGATTCAAACAAAAATGGGTCCTGGACGAAATGACAACCGTATCGGTTTTGGATGTGGTCGACAAGGATCGCAACGGTGCTTTATCAGCAGATGAAAAGATAGCGGTTCGCAATCTCACCCAGGAGAGTCTATTGACATATCATTACTTTACGGTAGCCCATGTCAATGGTGAGAATTTCCCGGTTCGAGAGATCAGACGTTTTTCGGCTGAATTGCATAACGGCAAGCTGATATATACGTTTGTCATCCCCTGCCGTGTAGCGGCTATTGCTGGGCAGTCTCAGGAGGTGAAAGTTGCCGTCTATGATGATTCCTTTTATACATATGTCGCCTATGTTGAGGAAGGTTCAGGCGGTCTTGATCCGGCAAAGGATCCCCTGTTCATGAAAAGGGAGGCACCGGCCGCTGCCGAGGATTTCAAACGTTTTTCCAACGCAGTCGGGATCGGAAAATTTTCGGGCAATATCCAGATCCGGGGGGACACTTCAAGATTCGATTGCGCCGTAAGCGTTCGGGACGAGCAGGAGATGGCCTATTTTTATGAACAAATCATCCCACAAGCCTTCATTTTACAGTTTAAATTAAAATGAATTATTTCTCGGTGCTACTCATCTTAGTTTGTATGGCGGCCATAGGGGTCGATTTTTTCGTCGATGTGGACGAAGTTGCAGCGGCAAGGAATCCTTTCATATCTTCCCAAAAAAACGAGCACTCTCCCGCTGAGAGTCCGGTGGCAGGATATCCGGCCTTTCTACAACCACTTATGGAGAAGCTGGCTGCTATTCAACATACGATCAAAAGGCAGATGGTTCTCCGAGCCAAGGATATCAAACAAGATCCGTTGGGGCTCTCTTTTTGGGGCTTCATGCTACTGTCCTTTCTATATGGTGTGGTACACGCTCTGGGGCCCGGACATGGCAAAATCTATACCTGCTCTTATTTCCTCAGTCGACCCGGCACAGTAAAAAAGGTGTTGCTTTTCGGCAACTTGACCATGTTCATGCACGTTCTGTCGGGAGCATCACTGATTTTGTTTGGTGCGTTGGTTCTCAAAACCTCCGGCGCCATGACCCTTGAAAACTCAGGTATCGTGCTTGAACGGGTCAGTTATGGAC
>JASFKE010000352.1:0-5223 GCA_050118795.1 Desulfobacteraceae bacterium
CATACTCCAGGAAATTGGCCACAGTCTCCGGGGCTGCTTTTGCATCAAGCTCGATGATAATGGTACCCTTGGAGGTTTCCATTTGCACACGAGGATTCTCCTGGGCCAGGGCAGGGCAGGTGATGGAGACGATTAAAGCGACGATAAGTATAATGATGTTGCGATTCATCTGGATTCCTTTCTCAATGGTGATTAAAAAAGTATGAAAGAGCGCCGACGTCGATCCAGGCGGTGGATGCCGGCCTTAGCGGCATCTGCCAGAGCCTGATTGAACTCCTTGTTCGTTATGGGCCGGTTGAGGGCTACAATTTGAGCCGCTTTTCCGCAGGGTCGGTATTGGGGCATGATATTCACATAGGTGGCTGATGAGACCCGGGTGGCGATAAATTCCATTACGTTTGGCGTACCGGCCAAGCCTTGGGGCAATACCAGGTGCCTGACCAGCAGACCGCTGACAGCCAGGCCGTGATCATCCATGGCAAGATCTGAGACCTGCCGATGCATTTCGATGATGGCATTTTGAGCTACTTGCGAATAATCGGGCGCCTGGCATGTCTGTTCTGCAATTTCAGTGTCCCAAAATTTGAAATCGGGCATGTAGATATCGATGACGCCATCCAATATCTGCAATGTTTCCAACGTATCATAACCGCCACTGTTGTATACCAGTGGAATATTGAGCCCTTGATCCACAGCCAGGATCAAAGCGGACAGAATTTGCGGCACCACATGGGACGGGGTCACAAAATTGATGTTGTGACAACCGCCCGCTTGCAGGGCGAGCATGATGTCCGCTAATTGGTGGTCGCTGACCTCCTGCCCCATAGCATGATGGCTAATATCATAATTCTGACAAAAATTGCATCGAAGGTTGCAGTTGGAAAAAAATATCGTTCCCGAACCATGGTCACCCACCAATGGCGCCTCCTCCCCAAAGTGGGCATTATAGCTGGCCACCACCGCTTTGTCTCCGGTGCGGCAATACCCGGTGCTTGCGGATGTGCGGTCCACCCGGCATTGGCGGGGGCACAGCGTGCAATCCAACAGGCGGGCCCGGGCTTGTTCGACTTTATGACGCAGGTCGCCAAGCTGATGGGTTTTTCGGTATCGTGGGGTGAATGATGTCATAGATCTGCTGTCTCGATTATGGGGTCTATGGCTTTATCTGACGTGTTCTTCAACCGCCAGGGCGACGCGGTCCAATGCTTGATTCAGCAAAGCGCGCCGGCAACCGAAATTCATACGCACATAACCGTTTCCGTCAAAGTCCTTTCCGTCGGATAGACCGACACCGGCTTTTTCAAACAATTGAACGGGATGGGGATGATTCAGTCGGCGTGCATCGATCCATGCCAGATAGGTGGCCTCCACCGGGCCCATGGTCAGTCCGCTGACGTTGCCAATGGCTTGATATACCAGATTTCGATTCTCCATGAGGTAGGTCCTTAAATCGTCCAACCAACAGTGGCCGTGGTCGTACGCCGCTTGCGCCGCGACCAGACCCAATACGTTCACGTGGGGCACAATACCTATCATAGTCTGTTTGAATCGACGACGCAACGCGTCGTCCGGAACAATGGCGTAGGAGCAACTTAATCCAGGAATATTGAATGTCTTGCTCGGGGCCATCAATGTAATGGTGCGCCGTCCGATTTCCGGAGATAGGGTGGCGAAGGGGATGTGCCGGCTGTTGGAATCCAGGACCAAGTCGCAATGTATTTCATCGGAGCAGACCACCGTGTCATTGCGCATGCAGATATCCGCAAGTTGATTTAACTCCTGGCGTGTAAAGACGCGCCCCGTTGGATTGTGGGGGTTGCACAGAATAAACAGCTTGGTGTTCGCATTGGTGGCGCAGACAACGTGGTCAAAATCAAATTCCCATCGCTTACGGCGCTGATTGTAGACTAGACGGGTGGTTTCAAGAACACGCTGGGACAATCCGGGTGCCGACAGAAAGGGTGGATAGACCGGTACGGTGGTCAATACGCTGTCACCCTTTTGGCCCACGCTACGACATGCGATGTTCAATCCGACGACCAATCCGGGGAGCCAGACAATCCATTTTGGATCGATTTCCCACTCAAACGAGCGATCTATGTAGGAGACCACCGCCTCTGTGACTGCTTGACGGTGCATGCCATAGCCGAAGACGCCGTGCTCGACCCTTTGGCGGAGCGCCTCGATAACGGCTGGCGGTGATTGAAAGTCCATGTCCGCCACCCACATCGGAATGATATCCGGTGATTTGTATTTTCTCCACTTGGCGCTGTCCGTTTTACGTCTATCGATGATGGTGTCAAAATCAAACATATTTCCTGGCCCTGATCTCTCTTAATTGTGTTTGCCGAATTCGCGTCGCTGGAACGCCGGGTTCAATTACAATTAACGCAACTGGTTTGAATATGAAAGGGGTGAATAAACAATCTTGATTAATACCTCCGCCTTGGGTAAAGCAGAACTTTTCCAGGCGTGGTATTGAATGCTGCGGGTGCCACCGGCGATTAATTGGATGGATATGGGAGTAAGCCTGTTGAACAATGCCGAATCTGATCGTTTGCCTTTTTGCTAATAATAATAATTTATATGAAAAATAATATACCAATCATCGAAGTTGTCGATGTTACCAAACAATATGGAAAACTCATTGCGGTGGATCATCTCAACTTGACCGTTCCCCAGGGAGGGTGTTTCGGCCTGTTGGGACCCAATGGCGCAGGAAAGACCACGCTGATTGAAATTATGGAAGATATCATAGCGCCGACATCGGGGCAGGTGCTATACCAGGGAAAACACCGTACGGCCGCTTTTCGAGAGCAAATCGGTATTATGTTCCAACAAACCGCCTTGCTTGCATTTATGACGGTAGAGGAAACCCTGGCAACATTTCAATCCTTGTACAGCATCAGTTACGGTATCGAGGAGCTCATTGCGCTGTGTCAGTTGAATGATATTCGCCATCAGCTCAACGATAAGATTTCAGGCGGGCAACGCCAGCGCCTGCTCTTTGCGCTGGCATTGATCAACCAACCCAATCTGATTTTTTTAGATGAACCGACCACCGGTCTCGATCCCCAAGCCCGAAGAAATCTCTGGGAGATCATAGAAAATGTCAAAGCCCAAGGAAAAACAGTTTTGCTGACAACCCACTACATGGAAGAGGCCCAACACCTTTGTGATGATGTGGCTATTATGGACCGAGGCAAAATCATCGCCCAAGGGTCGCCCAATGACCTGATCGATGCCCACGGCGGCGGTATCAGCATTGTTCTGCCCAAATCAGAGTACGGCGCTGCTGTTGAGCAGATGCCCTATCAGGTCAAAAAAAAAGACGGCCGGTTCGAGATCTCCATCGAAGATATGAATTTAGTGATCGAGCACCTGTTAGACAGGGGGGTTGATCTAACGCGAATGCGGGTGCAGACACCGAATTTGGAGACGGTTTTTTTAAACCTCACCGGTCGCAGACTGAGGGAATGACCATGAACTTAAAACGCATGTGGTCTATGATCGTGGCCCGTAATCGGGAGTTTTTCAGAGATCGGGCTGCTTTTGGATGGAATTTTCTGTTTCCGTTCCTGTTGATCGGTGGTTTCGCCATTATCTTCGGCGGACAGGAACACAAGGACTTTCAAGTGGGGCTGTTTCCCTGTGAAAGCAGGATCGTAGATAGCCGGTCACCATGCCTTCCTGAAGTGTTCAGCTCGATCAAGCACATACGCTATATCGGCTTCAATTCAAATGAAGAGGGATTGACAAAACTAAAGCATCACAAGATTGATCTTTTGGTCGATGTCAGCGCCACGCCTAATCGATATTGGGTCAGCGACACATCACCCAAAGGCTATATTGTTGAAAAAATGATCAATGCCAGCCTGCTGTCCGAAAACCGTCCCCAAATGGATCGGCAAAAGGAGGTGGCGGGGCGTCAGATACGGTATATCGACTGGCTGTTCCCGGGAATTCTTGGAATGAATATTATGTTTTCAGCCCTGTACGGCGTGGGATTCGTAGTGGTGCGTTACCGTAAAACGGGCGTACTCAAGCGGCTGAAAGCCACACCTTTGCGGGCCTTCGAATACCTGAGCGCTCAAATGATTTCCCGACTTTTTCTGCTCATGTTCACTTTGGTCATATTGTGGGTCGGCTGCGACATGGTGTTTGATTTCAGGGTCGAAGGCAGCTATGGCGACCTGTTTATCATTTTCTTGCTGGGGTGCTTGAGCTTGACCTCCATGGGACTGATCGTGGCTTCCCGGGGCAGCAGCGAGGAGTTTGCCAATGGTGTCCTCAATTTTGTGACCTGGCCCATGATGTTTTTATCTGAAGTGTGGTTTTCCATTGAAGGCGCCCCCCAATGGGTCAAAAGGGTTGCCGAGCTATTTCCACTGACCCATTTGCTTTCCGGCGTGCGCAAAATCATGAACGACGGAGCCGGACTGATGGATGTGGGATATGAACTCACCGCTTTGACCGTTATGACCCTCGCCTTTCTTTTGATTGGAGCGATGTTGTTTTCCTGGAATAAATAAGTCAGTTCGCCCGAAGTCAGTTCGTCAGGCTGTGGATGGGGGAGGGGATGGATCCTCCACGTTGAACAAAGGGATTATCGGCCTTGGCGTTGCTGACCGGCATGATGGTGGATTCGCCCAGGAGCCCGCCAAAATAGGCGTGTTCACCGGCCTTTTTGCCGGGGACGGGGATAATACGAGCCGCCGTGGTCTTTTTGTTGATAACACCGATGGCCATTTCATCGGCGATGATGGCGGAAAGGGTCTCGGCTGTGGTCTCTCCGGGGATGGCCACCATGTCCAGCCCCACCGAACAGACGCTGGTCATGGCCTCAAGTTTTTCAATGGTAAGAAACCCCTCTTGGGCCGATTGGGAAATATTGAGATCTTCACTGACGGGTATAAAGGCTCCGCTGAGACCTCCCACATTGGTACTGGCAAAGGCACCTCCCTTTTTGACGGCATCGTTGAGCATGGCCAAAGCAACTGTAGTTCCGGGAACCCCAATGCTGCGCAATCCCAGACTTTGAAAAATTTCCCCCACACTGTCACCGACGTTGGGCGTGGGTGCCAGAGACAGATCCACCACGCCGAAGTGGAGGCCCAGGCCCTGGGCCACCTCTCTGCCAATGAGTTCGCCCACGCGGGTCACCTTGTAGGCCGTGCGCTTGATCAATTCGGAGAGCTGCCCCAAGTTCAAATCCAGGTTGGT
>JASFKE010000353.1:0-5218 GCA_050118795.1 Desulfobacteraceae bacterium
ATAAAATAGTGGAATCCACGGCCTCAAGCTCAGATGCAGCGGAGCCGGACGATAAACGTCGATCCGATTATGACCAGATGGTGGAGCAAGCGTCAAGAGAGGCGGACGCTGCTCGAGAAAAGCGTAGGAAGGAGGCTGCGGAAAAAGCTGCGGAAAAAGAGCGCTTGTTGGAAGAGCAACGAAAAGAGCGCATCAAAGCTGAACGCAAACAGCTGGAGGAGCAGATTGAAGCCATAAAAAGGCGCGCTGTCAGCCCGACATATCCCAATGGAATGAAACAGGCCCAAATCAATGCCCTGGTCGAAAAAATCAACCAGCTGGAAAAACAGCTTGATTCCGCCGAAACAAACTAAAAAGGGCCACTATCATCACATATCAATCACAAAATACCCGGTCTGCTCATTCCACGTCACAGCGAAATACCAAACCGTCATCACCATGACCACACAAAACATCGTCAGGGGGTAACCCACCAGGTCAGGCAAAAACACCTTCTGTCCGATAATTGATCGCATACCTTCTGTGGAGCGAATCAGCGACTTGGTCAAAGAGGTCGAGATCGCAAAAGTGGCCAGTGCCAGCATTAGCTTTACCTCTCCCTCCGCTGCCCGCCATAGGGTGCCGCTGCCGCATCCCCCGGCCAACAACATACCGAAACCGAATACAAATCCACCCGCCAAGCCACCCAAACCAAAACTGGGAGCGGTAAAAGCATATTCACTGCGCAACCCTGCCCACTTGATGACGGCAAATCCCAATGCGCAAATCAACAAGCTGATGATCACCGCCCGGGTCGCAGCCGCATCTCCGGTCATGAAAGGCTCACGAAAGCAACGGGCAAAGCAGAAACGACTGCGGTGCATGATAAAGCCCAATGCAATGCCGCACAACAAAAGTCCGCCGGCGATGACATATCCGCCAAGGGTATAAATTTCCTTGGTCCAATACGCACAAAGAATCAGTCCAACCCCCACTGCCGGTTGCCAGTTCTTAAAATCGGCTTTTTTTTCGGCAGCTACATCGTTCCCATTGCTGGATGCCGACGGCAAGTGTTCCAATTCCCAGTAAAGGTATTTCAGGCCGGCATAGGCACCCAGAAGCAAACCGAACATCATGGAAAAACCGCTTAATGAAAATGCGCCAATGGATGAATAGAATCCGCCCACATTGCATCCGCCGGCCAATGCCGCTCCGACCCCTAGAAATATGCCCCCTGCAGCCCCTTTTGCCAACTCCCATCTTGGAGCGACCCGAATTGAAAACTGCCTGGCCATCAAGGCCGCTGCAAGTGCACCCCACAGTAAGCCGATAGCCAATACAGAGCTGGAAGAGGTCAGGGCCGGGCTGGGACTAGCCTCATAGAGGCCTGCCCAATAGAACAACCAGTCCCCCCAATTTCGGATACCGCCGGCCACGCCCCACGGACGGGCCCAGGCAAACGTCACGATGCTCATCAACCCGATCATAACTCCGCCGGTCAGAAATGACCAGTTCTCTTCAAACAGCTTCTCATACTCACGGCGGATGATATTCAAAGCAACTGATTGTTCTTGGCTCATCATCGTATCCTTATTCAATCAACATCCATCATCTTCGTCCTCCGCCGTGTCCGGAGAGATCTGGACAGGCTCAACCGCCCCCCCTGTGCCTGAGGAAAATTCAGGAAGAAAGTCGGTGTCGGTTTGCACTTTGGCGGATATCTGGGCAAGCAACGCCATATTGTATCTTCTCCACGCTGCGGGATGTCTGGGGTCGACGGTAATCGCTTTTTGAAAAAAATGCTTGGCTTCTGCGAACTGCCCACGGTCAAAAGCCACCTGACCAAAGCGTATCAGTTGATTGCACAAAGCCCGGTTGGGTTCTTCCTGGTCGACCTCGGAAGCTGCCACCACCGCCATAGATGCCATTTGATTGTTTTTAGTGATGTACACGACCGCAGAAAAAAGGCCTGCCAGTACAACAATAATGGCAACGGTGTTGATTGATCTCATGGTCAGTTCCTCTCTAAGCTGATTTGACCCCATTGCTGTAAAAGTCTTTAGGGCTCCAAGGCCAAAGCGGCAAGGGTGAAGCCATAGCACTTTGCTACAGCCCCCTGCCAGCTAAGGTTTTGGAGTCCTAAAGGTTTTTCCCCTAAACATATAAAATGGGGAAAAAAAGATGGCATACACGAGTATACGATTTACTTGTGGGGAGTGTATATCAGGGTTTCATCCCCTTTATAAGACCAGGGGTTTCCGGAATTTTTCCATCCGTTGACCATACGTTTCCCCTTAAAATAACTCGATGTATCTTTAACTTTGTCCCCTTCGAAACCATCATAAATATTGTAGACCTTCTTATACCCTGCCTTGGCCAGCAAATTGGCGGCCTTGGCGCTTCTGCTTCCTGATCTGCACATGATCAACAAGGTCTGCTCTTTTTTGAAGCGTTTTTGGACATCTGCCAAAAAGCTTTTATTCACTTCTGTCTTATATGTTTTCTTTTTGGGATCGAATTCCATGGTCATAAAATTAGAGGGGATATTGTACGCCATCGTGGCGTGCCCGACATAATTGTATTCTTGGGGGGTGCGGGTATCAATGATGGCTATTTTTTCGGGGCTGGCCTTCCACATTTCATACGCTTGTTTGGAATTCACATATAATCCCAGCGATGTCTTTTTCTTTTCCGGCAAGCTTACCTCGCCGAAGGCACTAACGGCTATGGCCAAAACAACCATGGAAACGAACATCATGAGAAAACTTTTTTTCAACATCTTGCGCTCCTTAATTTTGTTGATGTTTGATTAGCCCTTGGTTTTGTAAAACATCAAAACCACCCATTGTCCAAACCGATAAAAAAACTTCATGCCAGGTTGTGACAAGATATCTATAAAACAATATAACGATCACAACCCGTGACCATCTCGGCATTGACCGCCTGGGTCACAAAATCCTTGAATCCAACGCCCGGCACATCCTGGCTGAGGCCATGGGCCCGGAAACTGACGTCACACACGGATAGCTTTGCCAGTCCAACCAAGCGCTTGAATCCGGCATCCTGGGTCAACCGCACGCCGGGACCGGTAAAAAATATCTGCGTCTGAACCTCTTTTTCAAAGGCTGCTTTGGTCAATTCATACAGATAACCGAAATGTTTGTCCGTGTTGACCATGATTCCTAATGTTTTCGGCATAACACCACCTCCTCACCACCAGCACACAACGCGGCTGTGACTGAATATCGCATCAACCACCTCTTGCCAATTTATGCCCGTACCGTAGAGTTTGATAACGTTGGTGCTCCCCTCAGTGGATAGTTCGGTCATCAATTTTTGGGTTCCACAATCCGGTTCCGACCGTAAAATATGCAGTAGATCCTTTGTCTGTTCAGCCATGACTCAAACCGCCTTTTTCCAACCCAATTTACATTAAGATTCATCATTTCAGTTTAAACACAGGGGGGGGCGTTGGAAATGCTTTAAAAGGGTATGATAAGGTCAGCCTCTTTAAGCATTGCACTGATCTTATCCGGATCAGCATACTGGAATTTGTATTTTTCAACGTTGGCGATATTGTTAGAGTAGAAGTTCCCTTCCATCTCTTCCAGAAAACCAAGGTTGTCCGAATAAGCTTCACTAAAATCCTCGATTTCATGATCGAGCACGAACATACTCACCGAGAGATCCTCCAGGAGCAGTCCAAGGCTTGTACGCAAGCCTTCGTACTGCATGGATCTACTCTTTATCAAAACAGAGACTCTATTCATCGAGCGGGCCTACCCTTTCCGGATATAGTATTTGAAGGTGCCGTTGTCGGCTGCAATATGACCCAAATAGGTGTTGCCGTCTTTATTACCGAGTTTGGGAATATCTTTTTGCGATCCGGGATCGGAACTGATCACTTCGAGAACCTGGCCGGCAGCCATCCCCGCCAGCGTCTTCTTTGTTTTCAGCAAGGGCATGGGACAACTGAGGCCTTTGGCATTCAGGGTTTTATCGGCTGCAATGTTCTCTAGTTCCATACGAATTCACTCCATTAGCATAAGTTCGAACCCACGTCGGATACCTGTCCAAGCATACATCTGCAAGTGCCTAAAGGCACGCTGGGAAAAATCGTTCCCTATAAGTCCCAATCTTAAAGCCTGACAATAAAGGCCCTCCAAGTTCGACACCTGACATCTCATTTCGGCTCTGCGCGGACCATTAATCGGTCAGGCAGAGCGGACCCTTGATAGATCAGTTTAATTAGAAGGGACGGTTAGCCTTAAGCTTTATGGTTCGGAGTTCTCATTGAAGTTGTTAGTTTAACGATATTTGACAAAAATTGCTTATAATGTCAATGGTGCTGCCGAGATTAATCCATAAATAATAAAATACCGGCATTTGAATCCCCCCCCCAAGTTTCCGCCAGGATCTACCCTTAACCAAAAATTTCCCAAATAGCCCCGATCATAGAGATCCAGCCCCACCAGATATGGCGGCAACCACTAAAAATGGTGGCCATTCTTAACTTAAGGGCGCGGTTATTTTATTCTTCTATTTTCAATTACTTAATTTTACGGATGGTTACAAATTCCATGGCTCGCACGTGTCTACGGCATGTTTTTTGCTTGTATACATGCAGATGGAATAGTTGATTGGCTGAAGCAGGTAACAATACGGTAAAATGTTACTATCACAGGTTGTACCCATTATGCTTACCGATGGTTGGGGTAAGCAAATACCGACAACCTGTCGATTGAGAAATTAATATTATCCCGTAGCATATCCGATTTGAGTTGGCATTGTGATGCAGCGCACCAGGGGCCGGCTGGTCTTATTCTTATCTATGTACCCTTTATAACCAGTGGTTTTTGCCATTTTCATGCGACCGCTGTTCAATGATAGCAACCCTAATTTGTAGTTGTTAAAAGTAATTTGAGGAGGATTGATGAAAAAGTTCTTCAAAGTGCACCTCGCACTCCTAGCAATGGGTCTGATTGTTCTGTCTGTTTGTTCATGCGATGATACTACTGATACTGAAACTGAAACTACCACTGAAACTACCACTGAAACTACCACTGAAACTACCACACAAACTTTTTCAGCAAGTGACGATATTTATGTGGTGACTGAAACCACCGAATATGAAGAACTTGTCATTGAAGAGGGCGCCTATGTTACTTCGGAATCTGGCTCCAGTTTAACCCTTACCGTTGACGGAGTTGAACAGCAAGGATGTTCGATTGACACTGTA
>JASFKE010000354.1:0-5191 GCA_050118795.1 Desulfobacteraceae bacterium
CGATGGATCATATATTCAAAGCAACTCGGTCAACGTGTATATTGATTCCACGGATCGCTCTGTAACTGGTGAATGGGGAAACGAAGGCTCTAGTGAGTCCGGAACGTTATCAGGCAGCGCCTACACCAGCTGTTCATATGACGGTACCTATTCGGGAAGTTACAGCGGGGACAATTCAGGCAGCTGGTCCATGACCGTCGCCTCCAACGGCCATATTACAGGTACCATGATCTCTGCTAACGGTGAGACCTATTCCTTTGATGGTGCAGGCCATCCAGAAGGATATATTATCGTGTACGGGACTGATTTCGCCATATTCGGCCAGATTTCCGGGGGAACCTTTTCCGGAGAGTGGTTTGACGAAGAAAATTACAGCGGCAGCGTCATCGGCAGCTCCGACAGCGACAGCTCCGACAGCTCCGACAGCTCCGACAGCTCCGACAGCTCCGACACCTCCGACACCTCCGACAGCAGCACCTCCGATAGCAGCGGCGGAGGCGGAGGGGGCTGCTTCATTATGAGCCTGGCCGGTGAGTAAGCCGGTTAAGGTGCTAAAATCCATGAAGATCTCGGGGCTCGCACGGGCCCCGTTTTTATTTGTCCTGCCTTGTGCCTGATCTGGGCACTTTAATTGATAGTCAACCTGAAGTAATATTTAACTACCATTATTTTAACGTCAAAACAGGATTGGTATCTTGATCTTCTTTTGCCTCATCGGAAAAAAAGACTTTTTTAAAACAAATTTTTTTATCATCGTCTTCACCCCATCGTTGCAATGGCCTTTAGGGCGCCAGAGTCAAGGCGGCAAAGGTGCAGCCGTAGTATACGCTACCGCAAACCTTTGCCAACGCGGAATATAGCGCCCTAAAAGTCGTATAAGATGGGGGTAAAAAAGATGGCGTACAATAGACAAAGATCCTCAAGTTCACCGCTGGTTTATCCCTCGAACCTGTCTCCGGTATGCCGTTAACTCAATGCTGACAAGTGTTTTTATCCTTATTGCCATCTTTTTTATGCAACTGTGGGGCTCATTTGTTCCGTTACCACCGCTGCTTCCATAACTACACCCTATAGTAACACGCATGGTGATAGGATAGAGAGCATACCAGAGAGCTATCCCCATTTTGCAATAATGAGGTTTAGGTTACCGGCGCTTTAGAGTATTGGTCTGTTGAGTCCAATAACGGCATATTTTGTAACCAGCAGGTCAATTTTGTAATCACTTTGTGTGCCCAATTGTCGGCCGGATTTAAATTCATCCTGTAATAAAGGCCTTTTACAGTTTTGGCACATCAATTGCTTCTCCAGGGCCCAGTTGCCGGCTATTTTGTTCAAAGAGGGATGAGTGGCCGGCGCCCATTCTAATAATAAAAATAATGATGAACACAGGAGGTAGTAAAAATGAAAAGCAATTTAATTAAATGTTTAGCAGTGATGTTGATTGTTGGCTTAATGGCCGCTACCGGTGCAATTGCAGGAGAAAGCAGTGTTACGGGTACCGTGCAAAACACAGATAATGGCATTGTGATCTCTGCTGATGATGGATCTACATACAATGTCATGGGTGCTGACCTCAGCGAATTTGTCGGCAAGACCGTAAAAGCCACCGGTACATTGGATGAAGGCGCATCCGGTAAGGTTCTCACTGTTGTAAGTGTGGAGCCGGCTGAGTAGTAGATATGCCAGACGTTATCCAATATCTGGTTCTTCCCTCTGTTCCGGATAACCCAATGGATACGCTGGGTATATCCAGTATCAAGTCAAAATATGCGTCAGCAATTTGAGGCATTTCACTTTTGGCTTGAAAAAGCGCGCTTTTTTGCTTCGGAAGCCGGTATAGTATCCTTTTCCAACGGAGTCTGTATCGGCTACCCGGATCGCTTCGCAAGCAGCAAAGGCAACTAATAATGGACCCCATTGTTGCAAAAGCCCTTAGGGCTCCAGCGACAAGGCGCCCAAGTGTGGACCCTACAGTTGCATAAATAAGATGGCATAAAATATACCCGATCCTCAAGTTCACCATTGATTTGTTCCTTGAATGTACCCTGACCTGCCGTTAATTCTCTTCTGACACCTGTTTATTATCCCTTCTGCCATCTTTTTTATGCAACTGTGGGGCTTTGCCCATTTTTGCAAAATTCTTTAGGGCTCCGAGTTCACCACTGGTTTATTCCTCGAACTTATCTCTGTCATGACGTTTATCCAATGATAAACGGTTTTTTTTAGCCATTTTTCAATCTTTTTTGTACAACTCTGGGGCAATAATGGAACCGGAGCATGGGGTAGTGCAAGATTGGATGATCTCAAGGATTTGATCATGAGGACAAATGAGTGTCCAATGCAATGCTCCGGTATGGACATACAATAAGATTTAAATTCGATTGGTCAAGATCTTAAAACCCATGGGACGGCCCATTTTATGGACCGTCCCAAAGTTTTGCCTCGTTTGGTTTTGACAACGTCACACTGGTTGAGGTAAAGATGTCATGCGTAACTCGTATTTCAATTTTCCGCATAAAATTTGATAGTTGCCGCTGGGGTATGGCCTCGATGTGAAATCGGTACATTGACGATTTTATTCGACAAACCCTTTCAGGTGGGCGACCGCATCGTGATCAATAACTATGACGGCAGTGTTGAAAACGTCGGCTTCAGAAGTACCCGCATCCGGTTGCTAAACGGCAATTTAGTCTCCATTCCCAACGAGAAAGTGGTCAACTCAGAGGTGGAAAACGTCGGCCGGCGTCCCAATATTCGCTGGCTGACCCGCATCGGCATCGCATATGACACGCCGCCGAAAAAGGTGGGGGAGGCTGTTCAGACGGAATTGCTGGATGGGGATAAATAGACTTGATTTCACTGCATGATAAAGATATCCTGCAGTGTCAGCCCAAACCGGGCAGCGACCCATGTGGTCGAAATTCATTATATCAAGTCAAGTATTGATACAATGCAATAACCATCGCTAAATCGATTGCCCGTGGGCTGTTTTTGGATGTGCCATATTTAATGTCGGATCACCAAAGGAGGACTCAAGTGCTAACAAAAGAACTCAAGCTGGCTGCAGCGAAACTCTCAAAGACTCTCGCCGATTCAGGTACCTATACACTATTAGAGAGATTGAAAGATGTTCAAGAGAGAAAAATATCTCGTGCGGATATACTCGATACATACTCGAATTATATAAAAATGAGCAGTGACTTTGGTGATGCGGAGCATAAATTAATCGAAATTATGGAGATTGAATTTTTAAATAAATCCAAATTCTGGACCACATTGTTGAAGCAGGATAAAACAAGCCGGGCGTACCATCTTAAAGGCTTTATGCTAGTCAAGCAAGCCATTGAACATCTTCCCAAATTGACCAAAATTCTAGATCTCAAAAGCAACCATTTTACAAAGCATGAAGAAAAAGATGAGAGCGTACCGATGTCTACGCTTTCACTTATCGTGATCGAGGAGGGGCAACTCTCCACGCCGGATAGACTTGTCCTGGCCCTGCAAAGCGTTGAGGGCCTCTATCGAGCCTATGCAAATATGATGGGCCAGCCGGGAAACGATCTCAGCGTTATCGGGTGTGATTCGGGCAGCGATAAATCCTTTGATTTTCATGGCAATGCTGAAATTGTTGATGGTGTGAAAAAGGTGATTCTCAGCTTTTGGGATAAGGTTGTCTCTTTTCGGGATAATGCAACCGGGCGCTCTTTGGAATTGGTTATAAAGGCCCTTCCTATCTTGGAGGAGGTAGATTTAAAAAGGGGCGCAGGTAAGCTTGAACCTGAGCAAGCGGAGCGTATAAAGCGTCAGATCATTGAATCCGCAGCCAAATTTGCTACCGCAGGTGTTACCATACCTGAGATAGAGGCGTTCACGGTTTACAGCCCCCGTCAACTGCTACGTCCGGAACAAAAGCTGCTCGTCGTTCCCAAACAACATGTGGCCGATATTCAACAGGATTAGCCCTATCGTTGCAAACGTCAGAGGGTAAAAAAAGATGGCATACATATAGACCCGATCCTCAAGTTCTCCACTGGTTTATTCCTTGTACGTATCCCTGGTATGCCATTAATGCAATGCTGGCAAGTGTTTTTAGCCTTTTTGTCATCTTTTTTTTGCAGCTATAGGATAGGGCGCAGCTCCAGTGTCAGCCTGTGGCCGATGCCTGCACTGGGCTCGGTCCGATCCGCTGGGTCTGCTCTGTCATATCGGTAGCGATCTCTGCAAACTTGGGGCCCATTGCGGACGATAGATTGAACATCCGCACCCGCTCCGGCTCGATGCCGATCTGTTTGAGAGTGTTTTGAACGTATTCTACTTTTTTACGGGCTCGTATATTTCCTTCCAGGAAATGACATTCGCCTTCCAGTCACCCCGCCACATAGACGGCATCGGCACCGTCTTCTATGGCCCTGAGCAGGTGTATGATGTCGACCCTTCCGCTGCAGGGCACCTGCACGATTTTGACGTTAGAGGGGTAGTTTAAGCGCATTGATCCGGCCAAATCACCGGCCGCATATGCGCAATATTTACAGCAAAAGGCGACCACTTGGGGGTTGAAATTTTGGGGCATGGCGATTTCCTTTCTGCCTATTTTTTTATGCAACTATAGGGGGTAGTAAGTGCCAATCCTGGATGGCTCTCTATGGATTGGCACTCACAAGCTTAGTGGGTTTCGGGTTTGCTTTTATGTTTTTGCGAACAGGGCCTGGGTCTTTGCAATCAACTGTTCATCTGTATAGTGCGCCAACGTGATGGCTTTTCCCGGACACTCGGCGGCGCAGGTGCCGCATCCGTGGCATTGGGCTGGGTCGATCACCGCGTGGGAGTGTTCATCCACTTGCGGGATATTATAAGGACACGCCCTTACGCAGGTGAGACAGGCCGCACATCGGCCGGTTTCCACCGTCGCCACCACGCCGCCCACCATGAGATTTTCTTTGGCCAGTATGGTCATGGCCCGTGAGGCGGCGGCCTTGGCCTGGGCGATGCTCTCCTCTACCGGTTTGGGGTAATGGGCCAGACCCGCAAGGAAGATGCCTTCCGATGCAAAGTCCACTGGCCGCAATTTGGCATGCGCCTCTACCAGGAACCCTTCGGCATTGATCGGCACCTTGAACAACTCATAGAGCGAATGGTTATCGTTGGCAACGATGCCGGCGGCCAGCACCAGTAGATCCGGTTTGATTCGGAT
>JASFKE010000355.1:0-5169 GCA_050118795.1 Desulfobacteraceae bacterium
GTGTTCGGTGCCATATCATACATTCCACAAGGATGTCTTAGATCAGGCTGGCCACGTTGGCCAATAATTCATCGACCTCAAACGGTTTGGTCATATACATATCGGCGCCTTGCTTCTTGCCCCAAAACTTGTCGCTGTCCTGGTTTTTACTGGTCAGCAAAATAATTTTAATGTTTTTATGCTCATCGGAGGTTTTTATTTTTCGACATACCTGAAACCCATTGAGTTTCGGCATGATGACATCCAGGACGATTAAGCTCACATTGTTATTGACCCGCTCCAGGGCTTCTTCGCCATCTTTTGCCGTAATGACCTCATAGCCGCTGTTGGATAATGTTTTGCTGATCACTTTTAATTCCGTCGGGCTGTCGTCAACCACCATTATTTTTCGCTTATCCATTGAATTGCTCTCCTTCTCTTTTCTTTGACCCAGTCATGCTACTTGGCAATATACCTGCGCACCGTGCGAATCAAATCTGTCGGCTCAAATGGTTTCGTCAAATATGCATCCGAACCTGCCAGTTTCCCCTTAAATTTGTCGATCAGTCCATCTTTGCTCGTAAGCATGACCACTGGTATATCTTTTAGTTCTTCATTTTCTTTGATGATGGATAGAATTTTATAGCCATCCATTTTAGGAAGAATAATATCAAGCAGTACCAGATCCGGCCGTTCTTCATCAATTTTGCTTAGCGCCTCAAGGCCGTCTTGGGCTTCGATCATGT
The DNA here is from genome assembly GCA_050118795.1 of Desulfobacteraceae bacterium. Classification (GTDB taxonomy): domain Bacteria; phylum Desulfobacterota; class Desulfobacteria; order Desulfobacterales; family Desulfosarcinaceae; genus JARRKU01. The sequence goes on from JASFKE010000355.1 coordinate 726, forward strand.
CGTAACCCTTTTGTTTAAGTGTCAACACGACGACTTTGCGCGTTGTCGGGCTGTCCTCAACAACCAAAATCTTTTTCTTTGAAGAGATTTCAGGCGTAATGCTTTTTCTGATATTATTCTTTTTCTTGCGTTTAGTTTTTTCGTATTTGATCAACCGCTTGGTCACATGGTTCAATACAATGTTCAGCTGCCGTTCTATGAACTGGTTGCCGGGAAACATTCGGGAGGCTTCGTTGAGAAGATCAAGCGCCTCATCCGCTTTGTTGAGATTGCAATTGGCCAGACTCAGAAAATAATAAGCTTTCACATTTTTTTCACGCGTGACCACATTGGTGTAACGGGTTACCGCATCAATCAGGGCGTTTGAATCCAACTGATTCAGCGTGTCCTGGTGGAGCGCATCTGCTATGATCAGGCTCCCCTTGCAGTAGTGGCAGGTTTGAGCGCTTCGATCCAGAGGGGACCAACAAAATGGACAGCGGCCTATCTTGGCGTTGTTCACCTGGGCATGTTGGGCATGGTCCAGTTTTTTGATCTCTTCATTGACCTTTTGATCGGCCGGAGAAAATTGAGAGCACTTGGAAAGTGCAAAGGAAATGGCCTCCAGCTTGCCCAGACACCTGGAGTACCAGAACCATGCATCGGTATTGTCGGGATGGGCTTTTACATACGTGCTCAGCAGTCGATGCGCCTGCTGGAAATGATGGCCCTCAATAAGCGAAATTGCTCTTTGCAGTTCATCGCTTGATTCTTTTTCGAATCTCGACTCATCTTTGCGCCTGGATCCCTCTATGATTAAGCGCGTCAGCGATGAATGAATGACTTTCTTTCGTTTTTCGCAGAAATTCTCAACCTGGATTTTCGCGGTATCCCAGCTGAGAATAAGGACGGCGGCCTCTTCACCATGCAAATTGTCGACTTCAGCATCTATGACGGTACCACAATGGATGTAGAGCGTTCCTTGCATATCCAGGTAATGGACCTGCAAACAGCATGTTTTCTGCTCGAGTTCCAATATCTGCAAAAAGGAACTAACCGTAAAACCATTGATGACACCGGTTAGGTTTTCGCTGTTCTCGTTATGTAAATTTTGTACCATCGTTTCCTGCATGGGTGCCCCATAAGCAATTTCATTGATGGTGCAAGCATCTGTTGGAGTGGCGATACGGGCTGAAAAGCGACAAGGCAGTGAGCGTTGGAGGTTCAGATGCTAATATAGTTCTGAATACCATTATCGGCCATTTGATTTAATAGATTAGCAAATAGTTCATGGAAAAATGATGTGCCCTCTTTAAGAATGTGGTAACATTCTGTAATAACAAGGAGGTGGGGGGAATTGAGGGATGAAAGCGGGTTGGCTCGAACGAGCGGCACCGCGTAACCATGCGAAAGCACATGACGGGAATCGGCGCTTGCGCTGACGAAAACCGTCATTCAATCGACCTCGTCTATCTTACCCAAAAGCGCTTTTTCACTGGTCCATCCCAGAATGATGTGCCGGACTATTCCCTGCTTGTCCGTAATGAAGTAGGTCGGCACCCCACGAACACCGAACCGGCGGGCCACTTTGATATCCGGGTCGATGTAGATGGGAAAGGATGGTTCCATTCGTTTGGCGAAATTTCGGATGTGCTTTTGAGGCTGCCCGGCGTTTATGGCCACAAGACGAGGGCTCCCGATCTTTTTTTCCCATTTGGCATACAGCGTGTTCAACCGTTGAAAATCGTCTTCACAGTTGCGGCACCAAGCAGCCCAGAAATAGATCACTTGGGTTTCATTAAATGGAGGATCAAAGCGAAACGGTTTTCCATCCAGCGTTTTCAATTTAAAATTCGGTGCCTTGTCCGCCGGTTCGAGAACTTCTCTGGAAAAACAGGAACACAGCAGCAACGCCAGCAACAGGAGCCAACCCTTGCGAACAATTGGTCGATAATGAAACATTCGGTGTAAAGGATCCATCTTTATGGCATGTCCTTTTGATTATTGATAGTGCAAGCGTCTGTTGGAGTTGAGATGCGGACTGAAAAACAACAAGGCAATGGTCGTTGGAGGTTCCAGGTTCGAACCGCACAAAAATAAATTTACATTTTTAAGTGTTGAGCGCCAGCCTGGCAAGGCGCGAAAGCGCCGGGATATCGAGATATTTCAAGCTTTCGCAACGCAGCCAGGCAGGATGCATCGGCGCTAAAAAAATGTGAAGTTATTTTTGCGCGAGCCCTTAAATACTCATTATCGGCCATTGGACCGAACAGATTAATTGATATTCACTTCAACGGCTCGATTAGCACCTAACTCTAGCACTTCTAATCAAAATGAAACTAATTTTAGACCGATTTAGCAAACACGGTTCTATTTTAATGACCAATTCGTCTTGGGCAATAGTGCTGCTGCAACCATTACGTATACAATATAAACTGACAATTTACTTTACATATATATTTACATTGTGCCATATATGGTCGCTATCATTGCGAACGCCTTAACAATGATCAGCGCCCATGCTAAATTTAGCCCTCCACCATCAAGACACTGGCATTTACCGGCCCAGAGATCCTCAGGCCAGCGGCTATTTACGCTGCGTACAGGATCACTTTGAGCAGTTGGAGATGCACTGGCAGGACCGTTACGCACAGCGCTATGGTTTCTGGCGAGCCTATGTCACCGATGTTGTAGAACCCCGAATTCACGGGATCAGTATCAAGCCAAATTTTCAGATTAATGGACAATCAGCGAAAAATTATCGATTTAAATGAGCCGCCGGCAAGGGTGGTTTTTTTATTTTAAAAAAGGGGGGGGGTGACGGTTGGCAGACCGGAGCACCCCCTAAAAACACGGGTCGGATACCGACCCCTTGAAAAAAGTGTGACTGATGATACTTTTCGTGCGTGCAAAACTCAATGACATTTATTCTCAGGGGCGCAATTTCAATTGGACAAAGCCTAAGCAATGCCCGCGGTGCGGATCGATGCGATTGTGGGGGCACGGTTTTGTTCAAGCCTATTTTGATCAATTTTCTAATGAATTATACCTTCGCCGCTTTCGCTGCCCGGATTGCAACTGCATTATCCGCATGAAGGTCAAAGGCTATTTTGCCCGGTTCCACACGCCCATCCATACCATCCGTTGCTGTCTTACACATCGGCTGTCATGCGGCCGATGGCTCACAGGGCTATCCACATCACGTCAAAGACACTGGCTGGCTGCGTTAAAGCGCAAAACCATGGCAATGTTCGGTGCGACCATGGATTTAATGGCTGCTTTTGAGCGCCTGATCACCAAGGGGATCATACCGGTCAGCCGTGTCGTTTAGGTGCAAAACCACATCGGTCTTCAAAGACCCTACCCAACAGTGCTTTTGCCAGGCTATTTTACCTGATTTATAGCCGACAAAACACATACGAAAGGAGGGTTTTTGATGAGCCAGGACAAAAACGAACAGATCGCTGTCTTTCGCTTCGGCGTCATCCATGAATTTGTCGGCGGTGCCAACCTTACTGCCGGACAAGGGGGGCGCAGCAAGCGCTAAAGTGGCTTCGCCGGCATGCGCGCCAAGCAGGCTGGTCCGGTTCTAAGATGGTGCGCGTCGTAGCCGGTGAAAAGCGGTCGCTGCCCAGTATTGACTTTGCGGCCGAGGCCGAGCATTGCCCCGGTTGCGGCGGTAGTCTCCATGTTCACAAAAGCAATAGACGGCAAGTTGTTACTTTGGCTCACGGCCCGATGGAGGCCCGAGAGATTCAAAAGCAATGTACCGAAAACGGCTGTCCTCCTCTGCGCTCAAGCGCGTTGACCCGATTGGTGAAGGCCGGTCAAATGAAATCCGGGCGATTGAATGCCTTCAACACCTCGTAAAACGACTTGAAAATATCCCACGTTTTAGCGTTACGGTTAAGGAGCTTGATGCACGATGGACTGCATTTTGTGAGCTGCGTGATGTGCTCAGACTCTCGAATGCAGAGCTGCCCCGGGGCGACATTCGGACAATGCAGACGCAACTGCCGGCTTTGGAGATGCTCAGGCTTCAGCAGATCAAACAAGCCGTCGAGCAATACACCAACGATATTGAGAAGCGTGTTGCCACTAAAAAGAAGGGAGCGAAGCGGTCCAAGACTGCCGCAGGTATTATCCTTGGTTACCTTCAGCAATATTATCCTTTCCTATTCGGACATCCTTTGAAACAGGATGAAGAAGGCTGCGTTGTTGCCGTCGTTGAGCGCACCAACAATGTAGCTGAACACTTTTTCGGAAAAGAAAAACAGCAACTGCGCCGCAGAGTTGGACGGGGGCAACTCGGCAGGGATCTCGATGACCAACCCGCTCAAGTCGCTCTAATAGCCAACCTTAAGGATCCCGAATACGTCCACCACCTTGTGGTCTGATAGTTTCTGTTCCTGCTCTTGCAGCCGTTTTTGATTGAGGGTGAATCCCCGCACAAGATGCTTCCTCA
>JASFKE010000356.1:0-5166 GCA_050118795.1 Desulfobacteraceae bacterium
AAGGGGGGGGGAAATCGTTTGCGCATTAATCCTCTAAAGCTTGATTTATTTTATCCGGAGCAGTAAATAGCCCGTAATATGCGTTGTGTTGAGAAAAAAACCATAGGATTACCCTCGAGAATTACCACCGAAGATATAACTATTTTTGATAAAAGCAATTGATATTTAACATAAAAATTTTGAAAGGACGCCGTAATGAACCCAATAGCCGAGGCTGCCAAGCAAAGAGATCCCCATGAAAATGAATTTCAGCAGGCCGTATCAGAGGTTCTGGAATCGATCCTGCCTGTACTGGATCGCAATCCGGAATATCGCAGCGCCAAAATCATAGAGCGCATCATAGAACCGGAAAGGGTCATCATGTTCCGGGTGCCGTGGGTGGATGACCAAGGCGATGTCCATGTCAACCGTGGATTTCGCATTGAGATGAACAGTGCTATCGGGCCATACAAGGGCGGGCTGCGATTCCATCCCTCGGTTACGTTGAGCATCTTAAAATTCCTGGCCTTCGAGCAGGTCTTTAAAAACGCTTTGACCACACTGCCCATGGGCGGCGGCAAAGGCGGGTCGGATTTTGATCCCAAGGGAAAATCCGACATGGAAGTGATGCGGTTCTGCCAGGCATTTATGGGAGAGTTGTTCCGCCACATCGGCCCCAATACGGATGTACCGGCCGGCGATATCGGCGTGGGCGCAAGAGAGGTGGGTTACCTGTTCGGCATGTATAAGAAGTTGCGCAACGAGTTCACCGGCGTACTCACCGGTAAGGGGCTTGCCTGGGGCGGCAGCCTGATTCGACCCGAGGCCACCGGTTACGGGGCGGTTTACTTTGCAGCTGAAATGCTGGCCAGCCGCAACCGCAAATTGGAAGGCAAAACCTGCCTGGTCTCCGGTTCCGGAAACGTGGCCCAGTACACCATGGAAAAATTGATCGAACTCGGCGCCAAACCGGTGACCTTTTCCGACTCTTCCGGTTATATTTTCGATGAAGCGGGAGTGGACCGGGAAAAGCTCGACCATATCATGCAAATCAAAAACATCCGCCGCGGACGGGTGGAAGAGTATACCGAAAAATACCCGGAAGCGGTCTATACCCCCATAAAACCGGACCAGGAGAAAAACCCGATCTGGGAACATCAAGCCCAGTGCGCGTTTCCTTCAGCGACCCAAAACGAGATCAACGAAAATGATGCATACAGCCTGATCAATGGCGGTGTTACACTTGTCAGCGAAGGGGCCAACATGCCCAGTACACCCGAAGCCGTCAATCTGTTTCTGGAAAAAGGCTTTCTCTATGGCCCGGGCAAAGCCGCCAACGCGGGAGGGGTGGCTGTGTCGGGTCTTGAGATGACCCAGAACAGCATGCGCCTGGCCTGGACCCGTGAAGAGGTTGACACCCGTTTAAAAATGATCATGGCGAACATCCACAAAACCTGCATGGAGACCGCGGAACAATACGGAACACCGGGCAACTATGTCAACGGCGCCAATATCGCCGGTTTCGTCAAGGTCGCCGACGCCATGTTGGATCATGGTGTGGTTTAGGTGTAGTTCCATCGCGATTATCTAACAGAGGTCCGTTATTATTATGCATGATTTGCTCATACCGCCGGCCAAGTCCGTCATTTTCTTTATACCGGCATCTGTTTTTTCACTGGCTATCCCCATTGTTGGCGTGGCAATTTTTACCTATATCATTACCCTGCGGGTGGCGCCTCTGGTGCGCGCCGCCCCTGACCGCCGCTGGGACAGCATCCCGGCCCGCCTGGTACAACTGGTGCGCATCTGGCTGCTGCAGTGGCGCCATCCGCGCTACAGGACGGCCGGCGTGCTGCACATCATACTGTTTGCGGGCTTTCTTATCCTGAGCATTCGCTCCATGGAGATGGTGGGCATCGGCATCTACTCCGGCTTTGTATTTCCGGGGCTCGACGGTTGGCCCGGCGCTGTGTACGACCTGGTCAGAGGGTATGCCGCCACTAGTGTATTGGTGGTGGCCGTTATCGCCATATATCGACGCGTGATAACTAAGCCGGCACGTTATGCGGTGCCTTTAAAATACGGTAAGGACCACACCGGTGAGGCGGTGCTCGTGCTGGCCATGATCGCCACCCTGATGATCAGCGAAGCGCTGTTCGATGCCACCATGGTGGCATCGCAAATCAAACAGGGGGTGCATGCGGAATTTTTGCCCCCCCTGTCTCTATCCTGGATTTTTAGCCGGATTCTGACGTTGGGCAGTGAGACGACGCTGCAGAACCTGCACACCGGCTCTTATTTTCTTCACGATATCTTGTTTTTCAGCTTTTTGTGCTTTCTGCCCCTGGGAAAGCACTTCCATGTGATCACATCCCTGTTCAATGTGTTTTTCATGCGCACGCGCCGGGGAAATGTCAAGCCGGTTCGCCACGGGGTCAGCGATGAACAGCTCGATGACCTGGAGTCGTTCGGCGTTAAGAAACTGGAGGATTTCACCTGGAAGCACATGCTGGATTTTTACTCCTGCGCCGACTGCGGCCGCTGCTCGGACAACTGTCCGGCCAATGCCGTAGGCCGGCCCCTGTCACCGCGGTTTATATCCATCAAAGGCCGGGATCTGACATTTGCCAATTATCCCATATATCCCTACGGCAGCCCCTTTAAAAAGAGCGCTGCGCTGATCGGCGCCACCTATGAGGAGGACGAGATCTGGTCGTGCACCACCTGCGGCGCTTGCGAGCAGGAGTGCCCCCTGGGCATCGAGTACATTGACAAGATTGTGGATCTTCGACGCGGTATGGTGGATGATGGAATGGTGCCCCAGTCTTTGCAGAAACCTTTGCGGGCACTGGAAAAACGCGGGAATCCCTGGGGGAAACTGGAGAAAAAACGCATCGAATGGACCAAGACGCTTGACGAGCAGGTGCCGGTTAAAATCCTTGACGGCAAACAGAGCGCCGACACGCTTTTCTTTGTCGACAGCATCACCAGCTTCGATGACCGCATGCAGGATATCGCCCGGTCAACCGCCTCAGTGCTGACAAGTGCAGGCGTCGACTTCGGCATCCTGGGCAAGGCTGAAAAAGACAGTGGCCACGAGGTGCGCCGTTTCGGTGAGGAGATGCTCTTTATGGATCTGCGTGATCAAAACACCGAAGCGATCCTCAACACCGGGGTCAAGACGATCGTGACCGCTGACCCGCATGCTCTCAACGCCTTGAAAAACGACTACGACGGTATTGCACCGGTGCAGCACATCAGCCAGTTGTTGGCCCTTAAAGTGGCCAGCGGCGCCTTGACTTTCAAGCCCATTGAAAACAGTGACCAGGTCTACACCTATCACGATCCTTGCTATTTGGGCCGACACAACCAGCTATACGATGCGCCCCGCACGGTTATTGACGCAATCCCGGGGATTCGGCGGGTGGAGATGAACCGATCCAGGGATCGCAGTTTTTGTTGTGGCGGCGGCGGCCTGATGTTGTTCTACGAACCGGAAGAGGAGCAGCGCATGGGCGTGCTCAGGGTCCGGATGGCCCACGAGGCCGGCGCAAACGTTGTGGTCACGGCTTGTCCTTTCTGTCTGGTGAACATTGAAGACGCCATCAAGGTGGCCGGCTTGGAAGGCCAGATGGAGGCCATCGATTTGGTGGAGTTGGCGGCGCGGCAACTGTAGGTCGTAAGGACCTGCGCGACCCTAAATCTTCTTCTGTTCGCGGGCCGGTGAATGGACCGCTTGCGTGCCGGGTAGTACTGTACACCTGGCACGCCCGTCGGTGTGAGGTAAATTGCCGGAAAGCTGGTGGTCCACTGCACACCATAGTCTTTGCGGCGCTCTGTGGTTCAGGGCCGCCAATAGCCGCTGATCCCTTCCGTAGATGTCTTGCCTGAAATTCAGGGTGCCGTCACCCCCATCCGCCCAGGCCGTAAAGTAAACCAGATGTACCGGTATGGGCTCTTTCATGACAATGACACGACGTTTTTGGGTGTCAATGGCGTTGTTGATGCGCTGGAGGTCCCACTGTTGATTTTCCAAGAGAAGATGCGCTAGTCTCAAGGGATCTTCAACCCGTATACAGCCCGAAGAGAAACTGCGTATCTCATTTTTGAAGAGTGATTTTGCAGGCGTATCATGGATGTAGATGCTGTGGTGGTTTGGGAACATGAATTTCACCTGACCCAGTGCATTGTGCGGAGAGGGGTCCTGCCGGAAGCGGTAGGGAAGGTATTTTTTTGAAAATTTTTGCCAATCGATATCATAGGGGTCGAGCATCACTGAATTGTTTTTCCATCCGGTCAGCACGCGAATGCTGTTTTTGACCAGGTAGTCGGGATCGATTTGTATTTTGGGCAAAATATCCTTGCGGGCTATTGTCGATGGGACGTTCCAGAACGGGTTGAACTCCAAATAGGTCATGGTTGAAGATAATAAGGGTGTCTGCCGTTTTTTACGGCCGACAATGACCCGCATGGTCTCCTGGGGGAGATGGTTCCGAATGATTTTTAATTCAAAGCCGGGAATGTTGACCATCAGGCGCCGAGGCTCCAGATCCGGCGGCAGCCATCGCCAGCGTTCCATATTCAATTTTATTTGCGCGATGCGCTGCTCCACAGAGATATTCAGGCAATCCAGAGTCGCTTTGCCCACAATACCGTCCATCTTCAACCCATTTCGGTGCTGGTACTTTCTGACGGCCTTTTCCAGGGGCTCGGCAAAGTGATCCTGGGTGCTGAACTGCGAAAAGGGTAAATCTCCGGTGATTAATAGATGCCGGCTCAATATCGGTACCCGCGGGGATCGAATTCCAATTTTTAAAGAGGGACCGCCGGGAATTTGCTGCCATCCGCCGAGTTGTCTGATGGTTTCGTAGCGGTCCAGATACCGCCTGAGATAATCATATTCGGCATGCCGGGGTGTTAATTCTGCAAAGAGTGCTTTGAGGTCTCCTTGATGGAGGGCCCTTTTCAAACGCATTGCAGTGATTTCCGGAGAGAAAGTGATCTCGGTACGGTCTGCCACCGTGAACTGTTTCGGGTATCGTCGGCCGTGTTGCAGATCCGAGGCGTACTTTAAGAATGATTGGGTGAATGCGATATCCAATCGGATGATTTGGCTAAGTGATGCCGATGCATCTTCATCGTTTTGCCAAATGAGATTTTGAATAATCGGCTTTAATTGAGATACCT
>JASFKE010000357.1:0-5137 GCA_050118795.1 Desulfobacteraceae bacterium
GCGTACCGGTTGACAGACACAGATATTTGATCAGATTATATGGGCTGAAAGATAATTTTTTGCGAAAGGAGGGCCACGATCATGAAAACAGCTGAGGATATTTTGAATGAAAAAAAACGTGATATCGTTTGGGTTCGAAAAGACCAGAGTGTTTTTGATGCCGTGCAATCAATGGTGGACAATGCCATCGGCGCCATATTGATCAAAGAGGGGGAGCAGTATGTGGGTATTTTTACCGAGCGGGACCTGCTGCGCAACCTCACTACGCCCGGTTTCGACCCTAAAACAGCCATTGTGTCCGACTACATGAGTTCTCCGCTCCACTGCGCCCCCCACGATATGACCTTGCTCAAGCTCAATGAAAAATTTTTAGGTCTGTTCATCCGTCATCTGATGATTGAGAAACAGGGCCGGCAATACGGGATGCTCTCAATTGGGGATGTGATGCGCGCCAGCATGCTGGAAAAGGATCAACAGATCAAGGAACTTAACGAGATCGCCAGCTGGGAGTACTATGAAGATTGGGGTTGGGACCGTAAAAAAAGGTAGAAAATATGGCTATCGACAATAAACCGCGCTGTGGGTGGGTGGGCGATGATCTGCTGATGCAGCGCTACCATGACAAAGAGTGGGGCGTGCCGCTCCACGACGACCGTAAATGGTTTGAGTTCATCGTGCTCGACTCCTTTCAGGCCGGGCTGTCGTGGCGCACGGTGCTGCACAAACGAGAAGCGTTTCGTAAGGTTTTCTACGGGTTCGATCCGGCCAAGGTAGCGCGCATGACACCGGCCGCCATGGAGAAAGCCCGGCAGAACAAGGCCATCATTCGCAACCGCTTGAAGATTAAAGCGACTGTGAACAATGCGGCCGCCTTTGTAAAACTCCAGGAGCGCGAAGGCGCTTTCGATGATTATATCTGGTCGTTTACCGATGGCCGCACAATTCAAAATTCCTGGAGGACCTTGGAGGATATCCCGGCCTCCACACCACTGTCGGACAGCGTCAGCAAGGCCTTGAAGGCCGAGGGATTTACTTTTGTCGGGAGCACTATCGTCTACGCTCTTCTCCAGGCCGCCGGCGTGGTAAATGATCACCTGGTTCATTGCTATCGATATGGAAAGTTAAGATAACCTGAAAGGAGATATTGCTGTGGCCAAACGAAAGAAAAAATCCGGGCGTGATGTGGAAAAAGCATACTCGACCCGACAGTTTGTGGCCAAGTTGCGGCGGCTGGCGGATTGTATCGAGCAGGGGGAACGGTTCCGCATCCAGGTGGCCGGAGAGAGGATCTCGGTTCCGCCGGATGCTGTGATCAATATAGAACACGAACGCGAAGGCCGGCACGAAGAGATCGAGTTCCAGCTTAAGTGGAACAATCCCTAGAAACCTTCACGTCCTGCGAATCACCCCCACGAGCTTGCCCACTATGGAGACCCGTTTCCGGCCGCCATACCTGAAGACCAATGAGCGATACGCTGGATTGCCGGCCTTTAACGTAAGCGCCGTTTTGGTGCGCTGAACGACCTTCAAGGTAGCCTCGGTCAGCAGATCTTCCACCAGCACGGCCGCGATGGTCCCGTTTTTGACCCGCCTCTGGGGCCGGATAATAGCAATATCGCCCTTTTGGATATTGGCCCCGGTCATGGCATCGCAGTTGACCCGCATCCCAAAGCAGCGCTCGCAACCGAAAACTGACGGATCGATCATGAGCTCCTCTTCGATATTCTCGATTGCCTCGATCGGAGGAGCACCAGCTGTAATATCCCCCAGCACCGGTATGCCCCGGCCGGTAATATGACGGGCCGGCCGCCAGGAGCGCTTTTTCCCGGGATCGGCCATGATATACCCCTTATCTTTCAGTACATGGAGCAGCCTGTGGATCCCTGCCGGCGCGCTTAACCCCAGATGTTTGCCGATTTCACGCACCGTAGGCGCCATGCAGTGCGATTTTTGGTGGGCAACGATAAAGTCCAAAACGCTTTGCTGCCGGGGAGTCAACTCGTCAATGTCCATTTCATCCCTCTTCTTTTTCTTTTTGTGAATAAAGTATCTTTCGGTCTTTGAACTCCTTTGTCGTCTTTTTTTGCAGCGATACGGTTAAGGATGTGAGTATGGATCATGGTTGGATTAAAAAATAATTCATACAATTAAGTTGACACCCTTACAAGGGAAAGCTAAGAGATCATCATGCACAAATAAAGCTATCAATTACCGGTAGGAACGATGGGAAGAACCATAAGAACGTTTGTTCATAGTTTGTGGCATCACTCACTAAATGTCAACTATTTATCGTCTAAATAGACGGGTAAAAGAGGTCGCGTGCCTCTTTGGCAAGGTGTACGACTATTTCTGTGCAAAATAAAAGTTTTAATCCATTTTTAACATAGGGCTGATAGATAACATTGATGGACTCGTAAAAAGTCCGCCAGACGATTTTTTACCACAATATGGTATGCCTTGAGATAAATACTATTCTATATTTTGTGGTCAAAATTAAAAATTTCGACTTTTTACGGGATTATCAACATTAAAGAAGGAAAAAAATGAAGCATTTAAAAATTTTACCAATTTTTTGTCTGTTAGGATTAATAACGCTATCTCCGATGTGCGCATATTCAGCAAGCTTCAGCACTTTGACATACAATATCGCAGGGTTGCTTGAATGGTTTTCAAGCGCTGAAACCGACCGCCAGTCGGCAACCGAACTGATCAGTTGCTATGTAAATGAGTTCGATATCGTCAACGTACAGGAAGATTTCAACTACCATGCCTACCTTTATGATACCTGCAATCAACACGATTATCGTTCGCCAACCACTGGCGGAATGGGAATTGGCAGTGGCTTGAATACGATGAGCTACTACCCGTTTGACGGCGATGACATGATCAGGATCGCCTGGGACGATTGCAATGGTGTGGATTGCCTGACGCCTAAAGGCTTTACCCTTGCAACAGTGCGTTTGGCCGAGGGCGTGTATGTTGACACATACAATCTTCATACCCAGGCGCAAACCGATGATGCTGATCTAGAAGCCCGCCGTGCGAATATTTTACAGCTTCTCGACTATATTGAAGCAAATTCTGCGGATAATGCCGTCATTGTCATGGGTGACACCAACACCCGGTACACGCGCCAAGGCGACAATATTCTTCAATTGCTTGATGCGGGGTTTTCCGATGTGTGGATAGAACTTATTCGCAACAAAGATGTGCCGGTAAAAGGCAGCGACGCTCTGGTGTGTGACCCGAAAATTACCGACTACGATTGCGAAATTGTCGACAAGGTTCTGTATCGAAGCAACACATTTATCACCTTGACTCCAAGCAGCTACGAAGTACGTCAAGACGATGTGGATGAAGATGGATTAAAGCTGTCCGATCACCCTCCCGTGGCTGTAAATTGGAACTACTCTACAAACAGTGACCTTCGTATGAGCGACGCGTATGGCGGAACTGGTGGCAGTGGCTTTAATGATGTCAACCAGGTCACCGGCTCGGCAAAAGTCAGTGTAATCAGCATGCGGGCAGGATCGCGAATTGACCAGCTTGCCTTGAGCTTCGATGATGGAACGGCCTTGTCCCATGGTGGAAGCGGTGGCTCTCAATACTCCCTGAGCCTGGAAGAGGGCGAATATCTGACCTCACTCGATCTTTGCACTGGGGAAAAAAATGACTCCACACGAATTTTTTATGCTTCGTTCAAAACAAGCTTGGACCGTACACTTTCCGGAGGGACAACAACGGACAATTGCGCGAAAGTTGAAGCCCCGGAAGGTTGGCAGATTAAAGGATTTCACGGTCGTGCCGGGGATGAGCTGGATAATGTCGGTGTGATCTATACCAGAATAACAGATTGACCTTGGAGTTGCATAAAAAAGATGGCATACAATAAACAAAGATCCTCAAGTTCACCACTGGTTTATTCCTCGAACGTATCTCCGACATGCTGTTAATTCAATGCTGGCGAGCGTTTTTAGCCTTTTTGCCATCTTTTTTATGCAGCTATGGGGTTTATCGCTTGTAACGTTTTTCAACACCTTTACCGATCTTTTTCCAGGATTTATCCAGAATTCCGTCACAATTTCTCCATACCGGGTTGCTAATTTCCGTTCCGGGCTGCTACTTTTGTATCGCTTTATCCATCATTGAATAAGCATCTCATAGCATTTTCATCATTACGAATGAATCAACACAACAAGCCCGAATTATGATGACCCAAACTGGATTTGCGGATAAAACGTTCTTCGTTTAATTCATAATCTATGAAAGGAGTGATGTAGATGAAACTGTATCACATGCACCCTGTCTTTTCAGTGCCCTTTCGGTTGACAGGTGCGCATGCCGCCAGAAAAGGGTGAGTAGTCATTGAATTCTCGATGGAAAAGATGACGGATATTTATGATGTTGCTGGTGGAAAAACGATCAATGACGATCACCAAAAGATATTGATAATAACTTCAAACACACTTTAAAGGATTTTCCAATGCTAAAAAAAATACGGATAGGTATTCTTTTTTATACGGTTTTTCTGTTTTTGATCGGTAACGCCTACGCTGCCGGCGGCGATATGTTCCAAAGCAGGATGGCCCAAGGGCAGTTCGCCAACGGATTGATAACGCGAAGCCAGCCCCCCAACGGGATGATGCAGCAGGGCCAACCTGACAATGGAGTGAGGCCGACTGACATGGATAACGAAACTGCAGGAGAAACCGCAGACGTATCCACAGAAGAAGCCGCAGAAGAAACAACAGGAGAAGCTGCAGAAGAAACAACAGGGGAAGCTGCAGAAGAAACAACAGAAGAAGCTGCAGAAGAAACAACAGAAGAGGCAGCAGACGAAACCACGGACGGCGAGATGCCTGAAGATGGCGAGATGCCCTCCGGCATGGATACCGCTTCTGCAGTTGAAAAGAGTGGTGTGTACGAACAGGGCGGCGGATCCGTTACACAGAGCGACAAAACCTATTCAGCCACAGAAACCGATGAATCCGCTGTCTACGTATATGGTGGGGGAGACTATATCCTCATCGATTCCATACTCGAAAAGACAGGGGATACGTCAAGCGACGACAGCAGTAATTTTTACGGCAGCAATGCCATTGTATTGGTAGAAGGTCAAAGCACTATGACCCTGATT
>JASFKE010000358.1:0-5128 GCA_050118795.1 Desulfobacteraceae bacterium
GCCGCGGTGGTGCCGCGCGCCGCTTTTTCATGGGTCACCGCCAAACTGAAAAAAGAGGTGGCGATCCCGCTTATCACAAGCAATCGCATCAATACACCGGAGGTGGCCGAGCAGGTGTTGAGCGACCGTGAGGCCGATATGGTCTCTATGGCCCGCCCGTTGTTGGCCGACCCTGAATTCGTCAGCAAAGCCGCCACAGGACGCTCCAATCTGATCAACGCCTGCATCGCCTGCAATCAGGCCTGTTTGGACCATGTCTTTTCCGGCCAAATAGCGTCATGTCTGGTCAATCCAAGAGCCGGACATGAGACTGAGTTGGTATTTTCACCCACCGATTCCCCCAAAAAAATCGCTGTGGTGGGCGCCGGCCCAGCCGGTCTCT
This sequence comes from Desulfobacteraceae bacterium, assembly GCA_050118795.1. GTDB lineage: Bacteria > Desulfobacterota > Desulfobacteria > Desulfobacterales > Desulfosarcinaceae > JARRKU01. The sequence goes on from JASFKE010000358.1 coordinate 383, forward strand.
CCTTTGCCGTCACCGCATCCCAGCGCGGTCACGATGTAACGCTGTTCGATAAAGCCGATGATATCGGCGGGCAACTCAACATCGCCATACAAATTCCCGGCAAACAGGAATTTGAGGAGACCTTGCGCTATTTTCGTCAGCAAATCGATTTACTGGGGATGACCGTTCATCTGAATACCTTGGTAGATGCACCACTTTTAACCCAAAAGCGCTTTGACGCCGTGGTGGTGGCCACCGGCATCACCCCCCGCCGCATCGAGATACCCGGGATCGACCACCCCTGTGTATTGTCCTACATCGATGTCCTTTGGCATAAAAAACCGGTGGGCCGTAAAGTCGCCATCATCGGAGCCGGTGGTATCGGTTTTGATACAGCCATCTATTTAACCCATGATAAAACCTTGTCCGCAACAGATCGAAACGCTTTTCTGGAGGAGTGGGGCATCGATCCCCAGCACCGGCACCCCGGCGGTCTGAAACCCGAAGGCCCTCGCCCCTCCAAATCACCCAGGCAGATCTGCCTGATGCAGCGCAAAGCCAGTAAAGTCGGCGCCGGGTTGGGAAAAACCACGGGTTGGATTCACCGTGCCCAGCTTCGGCAAAAAGAGGTCACCATGCTCAATGGCGTCACTTACGAAGGTATCGATGACGATGGCTTGCACATCATCCAGCGTGATCAAAAAAGGGTCATGGAGGTCGATAACGTGGTGATCTGCGCCGGTCAGGATTCAAACCGTGATTTAGCGGACGCGCTGGCCGGCAGCGCACTGGAGGTCCACCTGATCGGAGGCGCTGATGTGGCCGCCGAACTGGATGCCAAAAGGGCCATTGATCAAGGTACGAGGCTGGCGGCTAAAATATAATCCTATAGGTAGAAGTGCTTTGAAAACTTGACAATCTTTGACAACCGTCTTAACTATTTTAAACGCAAAAATTGAATCATGCAGAGAGGCGTAAGGGACCTGGCCCTGTGATCGCCCGGCAACCTAACCATCAAGGTGCCAAATCCAGCCCGAAAGATGGGAAACATGAGGTCTCCATTGGCAAAATGGATCTATAGACCTCTCCCGTTGATGCGGTGAGAGGTTTTTTATTTCGTAAAACCAACCATTGCAGGTTATGCCACCTCACAGTTGCATAAATGGGATGGAGCTTAGGTTAAAACATGCAAAAATTCTACATTTTAAGTGTTTTAGATAAAAAGGAGAATAGCTGATGACAGAACTATTCAAAGGTTTTTCGACCAGAGCCATACACACCGGCCACCGCCCGGATCAGGAGACCAAATCGCGCGCCGTGCCCATCTACCAAACCACCTCTTATACATTTGACGACACGGCACATGCCGCCGATCTATTCGGATTGCGCCAATTCGGCAACATCTATACACGCATCATGAATCCCACCACCGATGTTTTGGAGCAACGCGTGGCCGCCCTTGAAGGTGGGGTGGCTGCCTTGGCGGTCGCATCGGGTCAAGCCGCCGAGACATTGACGATCTTGACTTTAGCCGAGGCCGGTGACGAGATCGTGGCCTCCACCGATCTTTATGGCGGTACGGTGAGTCTGTTTACCCACACCCTGCCCAAACTCGGCATCGTCGTTAAATATGTTTCACCCAATGATCTGTCGGCCTGGGAATCAGCCATCAGCGAAAAAACCAAGGCGCTCTATGTCGAGAGCATCGGCAATCCCAAACTCGAGATCCTCGACATTGAAAAAATTGCAGGCATCGGCCAAAAGAACGGCATCCCTCTGGTGGTGGATAACACCATAGCAACGCCATATCTGCTGAACCCCATCGCACATGGAGCCACCATCGTGGTCCATTCCGCCACCAAATTTATCGGAGGACACGGCACCTCCATCGGCGGTATCATTGTCGACTCCGGAGCCTTCGACTGGGCCGGATCGGGTCGCTTCCCTTCGTTTGTGGAGCCGGACCCTGCCTACCACGGTCTCAAGTTCCACGATACGTTCGGCGACTTGGCATTCATTCTACGCGCCCGTGTGCTGGGGTTGCGGGATATGGGTGCGGCATTGAGCCCCTTTAACGCATGGACCTTTCTGCAGGGTCTGGAAACCCTGGCCCTGCGGATGGAACGCCATAGTGAAAACGGATTGAAGGTGGCCCAGTTTCTGGAAACGCACCCATGTGTAGAGTGGGTCCGCTATCCCGGCTTGCCATCTTCTCCTACCATTGATTTGAAAGAGAAGTACTTACCCAAAGGACAAGGCGCCCTGGTGGGGTTCGGCATTCGGGGCGGCCGGAAAGCGGCCGTCAAGTTTATTGAAAGCTGCAAATTGTTCAGCCACCTGGCCAACATTGGGGACGCCAAAAGCCTGGTGATCCATCCCGCATCGACCACACATGAACAGTTGAACCCGGAAGAACAACTGGCGGCCGGGGTGACGCCCGATTTTATTCGCCTGAGTGTGGGCATAGAAGAGATTGACGATATCCTGGCGGATTTGGGGCAGGCGTTGGAAACCGGGGTTGCCTGTACCGCTTAAAGAGAGAAAAAAACCTCAAGTTAAAAAACGGGGCGGTGTCGACCCCCGCCCCGTCTCAGTGTCCCGGAAATTGTCTGGAGCCGGTGATTCTCCCGGGCATTGAAAAAAAAGGCGTAAACCAGAGGACAAAGGCGTAAAAATAAGCATAACATGGATACGAAATCGATTGGGCAAGTCACGCCCAAAACCTTTACGTTTGGCAGTCAGAACGATCCTATGGAACTGGAATCAGGTTATAAACTGGGACCGGTGGATATCGTCTATGAAACCTACGGCCACCCCAACGAGGATCGCTCAAACGCCATTCTCATCTGCCATGCCCTATCCGGGGACCACCATGCTGCCGGGGTGCATGGTCCTCACGATCGTTACACCGGGTGGTGGGACAACATGATCGGACCTGGCAAGGGCTTCGATACGGACCAATATTGGGTCATCTGCTCCAACATTCTCGGCGGTTGCAAGGGCTCTACCGGCCCGGGGAGCATCAACCCCGCCACTTGCGAGCCTTACGGGCTCAATTTTCCCGTGGTCACCATTGGTGATATGGTGGCGGCCCAGAAACGGCTGATAGATCACCTGCAGGTCCCCCAACTTTATGCCGTTGCCGGTGGTTCCATGGGCGGCTTCCAGGTCCTGGAATGGGCGCTGCGCTACCCCGAGATGGTGCGGTCGGCCATCTGCATTGCATCGGCCGCCAGGCTCTCCGCCCAGGCCATCGCCTTCAATGCCGTGGGCCGCAGCGCCATTACCCGCGACCCGGAGTGGAAAGGGGGCCGATACAATGGCAAAGGGCCTGAAAAGGGATTGGCCATTGCCCGCATGGTGGGCCACATCACCTATCTGTCAGAGCTCCTGCTGGACCAGAAATTCGGGCGCCGGCTGCAATCGGCCAACCGGCTGAGTTACAACTTCGACACCGAGTTTGCCATCGAATCCTACCTGGACTATAAAGGCAGCACGTTCACTGACCGCTTTGATGCCAACTGCTATCTCTACATCACCAAAGCCATGGATTATTTTGATATCAGCCGTTCCTATGGACCACTCAAACAGGCTTTTGCAAAAGCCGTCGCTCGTTTTCTCTTTGTCTCCTACTCCAGCGACTGGCTCTTTCCGACGGCTCAAAGCAAGGAGATGGTTCAGGCCCTGCTCTCCAATGGTAAAGATGTCTCGTTTATAGATATCGAGTCACCCTATGGCCACGACGCTTTTTTACTGGAAGAAGAGAAACTCACACGCATCCTCTGCGGATTTTTAACAGGAGTTAAGGGCGAAGGAAAGAAATAAATGCACCACCTTGCTTGTCTTTGTGCCCGTCTACGGCGTTACATCCACCGGCACATATCCGCTATATGCACCGGCGGATGTGCCTTGTATACGAACACAAATCCGGCGCAATCTGGTGCATTTATTTATTTCCTGCGCCCTAAGGAAAAAACGGCATGACGACGCAATATGTGGACCGCCTGAGCCGAACCGATCGTGACATGATCCTTACCCTGGTACCCGAAGGATCAAAGGTGCTGGATCTGGGCTGCGGTGACTGCAGCCTGTTGAACGAATTGGTTCGCAAGAAAAAAATCCGGGGCACCGGACTGGATATCGACGGCATGCAAATGGTCAATGGCCTGGCCAGCGGCCTGAATGTCTTTCAGGGCGATTTAGATGAAGGCCTGGCCGAATTTCCCGACCAGTCTTACGATTTCGTCATCTTGAACCAGACTTTGCAAGTGGTCAAAAACCCCATGCTGGTGGTCAATGAAGTGTTGCGCATCGGCTGCTACGGTATTTTGGGGCTCCCCAATTTCGCCCAGTGGCAGCTGCGGCGCGGTCTTTTTTTCGGCGGAAGGGCCCCCAAATCCCCTGCCTTGCCTTTTGAATGGTACGACACCCCCAATATTCGGGTACTTTCCATCAAAGACTTCTTTGATTACTGCGGCAAAGAGCAAATTCAAATCGTTGAGCAACGCTACCTCATTGGAGGGCGCTGGGTGCGCTCCGCACTGTGGCGAAAAGCCACCAATCTATTTGCTCACATCGGCATGTTTGTGATTACCCGCCAGGGACCGGCTTGCACCAGCCGCTGATTCGGCCGATTGCCGCAAAACTCCTTCATGGGCATCCCAGGCCAGTGGGCATGAATCTTGACATACAAGTATCGTCTAAATATAATCAATGAGGAGAGAGTATACCCCTGTCTTTTGTATTACCCTAAGCATGGAAGGACTA
>JASFKE010000359.1:0-5125 GCA_050118795.1 Desulfobacteraceae bacterium
TATAAGATTGGGTGGGGTGCCAGTTGAACGCGAAAACCATCTTCCCGCGTTGGAAGATAAGCACCTTGTGGTCGTTGTTCTCCCACAGCTGCCGGGCTGCGGGTTCCTTTAACAGGTGGCGTTTGCAGAACAGGGCGATCATGGCTTTGTCAAACTGGTCCAGTTGCCTGTATTTCAATGCGGGGTCATCGGCCAGATGCCATTGACGCCGGGCATAGTGATAGGACCAGTTGTTGCCCTGTCTGGGGAAGTCGATCCATTCGGGGTGGCCGAACTCGTTTCCCATGAAGTTGAGATAGCCGTGGCCGGCGGTGGCCAGAGTGATTAGTCGAATCATTTTATGCAGGGCCATGCCCCGCTCCACTTTCAGATCCTGATGATCTGCTGCCATAAAGTCATACATCTCTTTGCCGATGAGGCGAAAGATCAGGGTCTGGTCGCCCACCAGGGCCTGGTCGTGGGACTCTGCGTAGGAGATGGTCTTTTCATCGCAGCGGCGGTTATTCAGTTCAAACCATAAACCGTCCATGGGCCAATCTTCGTCCCGGGTATCCTTGGTCAATTTGATCCAGTTGTCGGCAACGCCCATGGCGAAACGGTAGTCAAATCCCAGACCGCCTTCCTCTTGCGCCCTGGCCAGGGCCGGCATGCCGCTGACATCTTCGGCAATGGTGACGGCATCCGGTCGCACATGGTGGATGACGTTGTTGGCCAGCGCCAGATAGGTCAGGGCCGCTTCGTCTATGCTCCTGTCAAAGTAGTCGTTGTAGTGCGTAAAGGCTTTGTTTATGCCATGGTGCAGGTACAGCATGGAGGTGACGCCGTCGAAGCGGAATCCGTCCACCTTGAATTCATCCAGCCAGTAGCGGCAGTTGGAGAGCAGGAAGTGAAGCACCTGGGGTTTGGCGTAATCGAACAGGCGCGAATCCCACAGTTCATGCCGCCCCCTGGGTCCGGCGTGAAAGTATTGGTAGCCGGTGCCGTCAAATCTGCCCAACCCTTCGACTTCATTGTTGACGGCGTGGGAGTGGACCAGATCCATCAGTACGGTCAAGCCCATGCCGTGGGCGGTGTCGATGAGCGCTTTGAGATCTTCGGGGGGCCCGAACCGCGACGAGGCGGCAAAGAAGCTGGAGACGTGATAGCCGAAGGAGCCGTAGTAGGGGTGCTCGGGGATGCCCATGATTTGCAGGGTGTTGTATCCGGAGGCTTTGATGCGCGGCAGCACACGCTGCGTAAATTCGGCGTAGCTCCCCACTCGGCCCTCTTCCTGGGCCATTCCGATGTGGATTTCGTAGATCAGCGGTGGTGTGTCGGGTACTTTGAAATGGGGGTGTCGCCATGCATAAGGCGATTCGGGTTGCCACACTTGCGCATTGAAGATCTGGGTGTGGGGATCTTGAATTACACGGCGTGTCCACGCCGGAATGCGGTCTCCGCAGCCACCGGGCCAGTGGATGCGCAAGCGATAGAGATCGCCGTGGTTCAACCGCTCATCGGGCAAATGGAGTTCCCATACGCCATTTTTGTCTATCCGCTTACACAGATACTCCCTATTGTCTTGCCAATGGCTGAATTCTCCGGTCAGAAAAACGGCGGTTGCATTTGGCGCCCACTCCCTGAACACCCACCGGCCATTGCGGAAATGGAGGCCGAAATACTCGTGACCCGAGGCAAAATCGGCCAGGGTCGTATGGCTGTGTGCAAGTTCTTGGGCCTTTTTTTCGATCAGCATCAACCGCCGGCGTAAAACAGATCGATACGGTTCGAGATAGGGGTCGTCTCGCAGCAGGGGGGCCAGGCGCAGCTGTTGGAGGTCTTGTTTCATAGTAGTTTATTCACCAACCCAAATTTCGGGTTCCGGGTGGGAGCGGCGTTCGCCGGCCCCCACAGTTAATGTGTCTTAAACTAGGGGTATAGGGTTTTAATCGACCAGCGGTCGCTCTAACATTTTTTCGTACAGATCGATATATTCACGCGCGTTGACGTCATGGTTAAACCTCTCCTGGGCCCGGCCCATGATGCGACGGATATGCTCCTCTTTATATTTGCCCGGCTGTTTGTAGAAATCCATGGCCCGGTCTATGGCCCACATCAATCCTGCCGCGTCGTGGGTTTCAAATAGAAATCCGCTCCCTTCGGAGTTTTCTCCGTTGAGATGAACGATGGTATCGTGCAGGCCGCCGGTATCGTGCGCCACAGGCAGCGCGCCGTAGCGCTGGCAAATCATCTGGGGAAGGCCGCAGGGTTCGAAGCGTGACGGCATGAGGACAAAATCGGCGGCGCCGTAGGAGATATGTTCCAACCGTTCCGAAAAATCGCAAACCGCCACACGTTTTTGAAAATGGTGCTGGTTGACGATGTCGTGAAATACATGTTGATATTCGCCATTGGCCACAAACACCACCTGCAGATTGTGATACCAGTATTTGGAGATCACCAGGTACAAGATATCCGCCAACAGCTGGCACCCTTTTTGAACCGGATCAAGCCGGGAGGGCCAAAAGAAAATGGGAGCGCTTTCGTCTCCCATAAGCCCCAGCATTTTTTGAAGGGCCAGCTTGTTTTTCTTCTTGGCCGGGCCGTGGCTGTCGGCACTGTATTGAAATGGTAGGTATTCATCCTCTTCGGGATTGAATCCGGGGTCGGGTGCATTTAAAATGCCTGTGGCGCACCCGGCGGCCGCTTTATTGGTCAGTTCCTGCCGGAGATGATGCTCAACAAAGTTGTGGCGTCCCCAAACGATTTCGTCCAGAAAATGTCTGCTGACAGTATTTACGAAGTGGGCGGCAAATACGCCGCTGACCAGAAAGTCCACCGGATTGTTCTCCCGGGCCGTTTCGTAGTTTGTCGCAAATTCGGTGTAGTATAGATAATCCCAGAAGGTGGCGGCGTCGATGCCGCGGTCTTCGATATTCGCCAGAGAGGTTTTGACCGTATGGATGTTATGTATGGTAAACAGGCACGGTATTCCGGCCTGCCTGGCCATGGCCGGTATCAGTCCCGTCATCCAGTCGTTGCAGTGAATCAGGTCGGGTTGAACCCGTGGGATGATGTTGTTGATGACTTCGCGCTGAAAGGCCAGCGCAATGCGGGTATTTTCATCGCCGTAACAGGAATAGACCCGGTTCAGGTAGAAAAAGGCGCGATCTTCGGCCAAATGGACGCGATCGTCGGGCATCACCTGGCGCAGTTTACGCTGCTCTTTTTTAAGAAAGGGTGAAAGCCGGTCTTTAAAGATGGCCCGGTAGTCCGGCAAAGCCACATGGACGTCGGCGCCTTGATGGAAGAGGGCGCTGACCAGGGCGGCGGAGACATCGGCCAGTCCGCCGGCTTTGGCGGTAAGAAAGTTGGCTAAATTGCCCATGCGATCCGGCAGGTAGGTCACCTCCGGGGTGACGATCAATACCCTGGGATTTTTTTGTTTGGATGCCATATGCGTGCCGCCTTTTTTATGTCACTATGGGGTTTGCCACCGCCCCGATTAAAGATCTGCTTAGGGTGCATTTATATCTTTTCCTTCTCCATTAGGCCCATGTGAGCAGCCCCGGCGTATACCGGATCCAGTCGTCGGCCCGGGGGCCGACTCTCGCCGTAAACCCGTACCGGCCTGAATCTTCGCATGTGACGGTGCAGGCGTATAAAAAGTTGCCGCCGCCGCGATCTTCGGCGATCTCCATGTTCTGTGCGCGCCCTTGGGCCAAATGTCCAAGGGATTGAAGCGGGCCGTAGTACAACTGCACATCCACCATCTCGGGAAGGATGGTGGCCAGGCTTACATGCACGGTCACGCGAAAGGTGTCCCCCACCTGAAAGGGGCCTTCCTGGTCCCGCCGGGGAAGATCCACCCTGATATCCTTCCAGGATTTTTTGAGATCGGCATGCAGTTTGCTCAGTTGCCTGGCCTCTTTGGCGTTGTCGGCCAGCAACTCTTCCCGGCGGCGCAGGGCCGGGATGTAAAAACGATCGTGGTATTCCCGGACCATTCGGTGGCTGCAAAAATCCGCCATGGCCATTTTCATGGACGCCTTCATTTTAGCGATCCATTGCAACGGCATATCGTCTGTTCCCCGGTCATAAAAAGCGGGGATGACATCTTCTTCCAACAAATTGTAAAGGGCCTGGCTCTCCACGGCATCCTGATATCCGGTATCGTCGTATTCGCGGCCGTCTCCGATGCGCCAGCCTCTTTGGGCCGTATATCCTTCACACCACCAGCCGTCCAGCACGCTCAAGTTCAAAACCCCGTTAATGGCGGCCTTCATCCCCGAGGTGCCGCAGGCTTCAAGGGGGCGGCGGGGGGTGTTGAGCCACACATCCACACCCTGGACCAGATGCCGGGCGATGTGCATGCTGTAGTCTTCAAGGAAGACGATTTGGTTTTGTACATTGTGGTTGCGGGCGAACTGAATGATGCTTTTAATCAACTCTTTGCCGTCATTGTCGGCCGGGTGCGCTTTTCCGGCGAAGATGATCTGCACCGGCCGCTCTTCATTGGTCAATAGGGCGATCAATCGATCCGGGTTTTTCAACAGTAGATCGGCGCGTTTATAGGTCGCAAAGCGCCGGGCGAAACCGAGGGTCAGAATTTTCGGATTCAAGGCACTCTCCGCCGCCCGCATCACTTTGGAAGGGGCATTGCGGCGTCCGTATTGGTAAACCATAAGTTGTCGAGCTTTGCTGATCAGGCGGGTGCGAATCATTTCGTGGGCCTGCCACAGCTCTTCGTCATAGATCTCATCGATGCGCTCTACATTTTCAGGCCTGCGGCTGGCGTAATACCATTGGGGACCGAGATAGCGTTCAAAAAGCGATTCGATTTCAGGGGCGAGAAAACTGGAGATATGGACACCGTTGGTGACATGGGTGATCGGTGTATCCTCGTCATCGCGCTGGGGCCATACGTGGGACCACATGCGCCTGGCCACTTGACCGTGCAGCCGGCTGACGCCATTGCAATACTGCGACAGGTGCAATCCCAGGATGAACATTGAAAAAGGCCCGTGGGGCTCTTTACCGTCGGCTTGTCCCCAGGCCAGCAGTTTGTCGATTGGCAGCCCGATTTTCGCGGCCAGCGGCTCCAGATAGGGCCGCACCGCATCCACGGGGAATTCGTCGTGGCCGG
>JASFKE010000360.1:0-5123 GCA_050118795.1 Desulfobacteraceae bacterium
GCTGGATGAAGCCGCCTATACCGTGAGTGCCTTATGCAGCGAGCAATGCCAAGTACTTTCGTTTCGAGCGGAGAAATTAAAAGCACTGCTGGAACACGATCATACAATGGGGTACATCCTGAGCCAGCGCCTGCTGGTCATCTTAAAAAAACGATACGACATCCGGACTGAGCAGTTTATCAAAACGATCACGCATCATCCGGATATTGCCGATCTGTTGTGAATGGGCAACCCCACTCACATAGGGTTTAGGTCCCTGGCGACCGGGCTGTATCAGCCATCAAGAGTGTGCGTGATCGCAACGATCGCAGCAAAATTGTTATGATTGAGCAACTACCGGCCATTATTATTTTAACACCGCTTGTCACCTCTTTTCTGATCTTTGCATCAGGATGGTGGTACAGGAAGATCGCCTACCCCATGGCCGTCGCTGCGACATCCATCTGTCTGCTGTCCGCAGGTGCAATCCTCAATTCAGTTATTGGAAAAGGCATCATCTCCTACTGGATTGGCGGGTGGAAACCCCCCTGGGGCATCGAGTATCGAATTGACCACCTGAACGCTATTATGCTGCTCCTTGTTTCAGGGCTGGCTTTATTGACAACCCTTCATGCCAAAAAGAGCGTTGAACGTGAACTGGCGGATAAAACCACTCTGTTCTGGAGCCTTTTCATGTTGATGGTCACCGGTTTGCTGGGCATCTGCATCACCGGCGACCTGTTCAATCTTTTTGTACTGCTGGAAGTGGTCTCTCTGTCTGGATATGCGCTGATCTCCATGGGAGAAAAAAGAGCTGTATACGCCAGTTTCCGCTATGTGATCATCGGGACCATCGGCGCCAGTTTTTATCTGCTGGGCGTCGGTTATTTGTATATCGCCACCGGCTCCTTGAACATGGCGGATCTGGCACAATTGCTTCCCAATCTTTATCAATCTAAAACGGTGTTGATCGGATTTGTATTCATTCTGATCGGCCTGAGCATCAAAATGGCGCTCTTCCCCTTGCATGTGTGGCTTCCGGATGCATATACCTATGCGCCATCTGCTGTCACTACTGCGGTTGCCCCGCTTATGACCAAGGTGATGGCCTATGCCATTATTCGCGTGATGTTCACTGTCTTTAAAGCGGAATTTACTGTATCGGTGCTCGGTGTAACCGATGTCATGGTCTGGCTCGGGACCATCGCCATTGTGTTTGGCGCAATTATGGCCCTTTCCCAAAATGACTACAAACGCATGTTGTCATACGTCATCATTGCCGAAATCGGATATATCGTCGGCGGCGTCGGGGTGGCGAATACCGCGGCCATCAAGGGCGCCATTTTTCACATCGTCAATGACGCCCTGATGATGGCGTGCCTTTTCGCGGTGGCCGGCATGGTGATGCATCAAACCGGGGGGCATCAGATTTCCGATTTCAAAGGCATCTTCAAAACCATGCCGATTACAGCTATCATTTTTACGGTTGGGGCGTCGTCCGTCATCGGGGTGCCGCCGACATGCGGATTCTTCAGTAAGTGGTACCTGCTCCTGGGAGGCATAGAAGCCGGTCAATGGCCATTTGTCATCGCACTGCTGTTGTGTACCTTGATCAATGTGGCGCTGTTTTTCAGGATAGTTGACCAGGGGCTTTATCGCCACGCACAAAGCCATGGATCCAAGCCCCCGGAACCATCCCGTGAGCCCCATGCAGGTGAAGCCCCCCTGAGCATGCTGATTCCTGGATGCGTGCTGGCCATCCTCATCCTGTTGGTCGGTGTTTTCAACCAGGTCATCTTGAACCGTGCCATTCGGTTCACCGTTCCGCCGGGGCTTTGAAACCGAACAAGTTAGCTTTAAGATAAACAGAGCGCTTTTATGCCCGATTTACTCTCCATAACGTTCAGGCCTTTATTGGCAGTCACCTGCCCTATAGTGACTGCCCTGTTGATATCCGCTTCGGGGAAACGTCCGAACCTGCGCGAAGGCTGGACGCTGGTGGGCAGTACAAGCCTTTGCTGTTTCGTGTTGTCCATGACCTCGGATGTGCTGACCCATGGCCCGATCCGGACGACCTGGTTTGATCTTCTGCCCAATGTCGGACTTGGGTTCAAAGTGGATGCATTCGGCCTCATCTTTGCGACCACCTCTTCGTGCCTGTGGATTCTGGTATCCATCTTTTCCATCGGCTATATGCGCACCCTAAATGAGCACGCTCAAACACGTTTTTACGTCTCGTTTGCACTGGCGTTATTCGGCGCCATTGGAATCGCATTTGCGGCCAATTTGGTCACCATGTTCCTCTTTTATGAGATATTGACCATCTCCACCTATCCCCTGGTGGCCCATGAAGAGACGCCCGAAGCCATTGGGGCCGGCCACAAGTACCTGGCCTATTTGCTGACCGGGGGGCTTTTTTTTCTGATCGGCACTCTTGTGACATATGGGTTGACGGGCACGACGGATTTCCGTTTCCAGGGAATATTGAAACCGGCCCTGAGCGCGGATTCGAAAACCACATTACAGATCGTTTTTTTCTGCTTTTTAATCGGCTTTGCCAAAGCGGCCTGGATGCCGATCCATGGCTGGCTTCCCACCGCCATGGTGGCCCCGACGCCGGTCAGCGCACTGCTGCACGCGGTGGCCGTGGTCAAGGCGGGGGTGTTCGGCATCACACGCATCGTATGCCACATTTACGGCATCGAGCTCATGCAACTTTTAGGGTTGGGATTGGTTCTGGCAGCCATCGCGGCATTTACCATCGTCGTTGCCAATTTGTACGCCATCGGCCAGGACAACCTGAAACGCATGCTGGCCTATTCCACCATCAACCAGCTCTCCTTTATCTTGTTGGGGGTCGCCTTGTTGAGCCCCATGGCCATCAAAGGGGCCATGCTTCACATTCCTTTTCACGGCTTCATGAAAATCACGCTGTTCTTATGCGCCGGCGCCATCGCTGCCATCACCGGCAAAAAAACCATCAGCGAGATGGCCGGCCTGGGCAGACAAATGCCGGCCACCCTGACCGCCTTTCTCATCGGCGCCCTGGGTATGTGCGGCGCACCTCCCCTGGCGGGATTTATCAGCAAATGGCATATGGCGCTGGGCGCCGTCGATTCCGGCGCGCTCTTTTTCTTGCTGATTATTCTCGTCGGATCCCTTCTGGATGTGGTCTATTTCTTTCCCGTGATCCGGACCGCTTTTTTCGGGAAAGTTCCGGAAGCCGAAACACTCCAACATGACAAGGAAGAAAAGGTGGTGCTCTACCGCGAGAATAAAGCCATACTGGAAAATCAACATCTGTTATACCTGTTCATGGTCGTACCGCTGGCCATAACGGCCCTGTTTTCCATCCTCCTGTGCCTGTTTCCCAATCTGCTCGGCATTTACCAACTGGCTCAAACGGCAGTAAACGATATATTTGGAGGTCCGCAGTGATGCATAACTTGAGAAAATACCCGAAAAAGCTTTTCTGGCGGCTCTACTTCGTCTGCCTGGCGGGGAGTCTGATTCTGGATTTTTACTGGTTGTACGCTCACAAGTTCCACTACCATTTTGAGTTTCAATACCTGCCGCAATTCTTTGCCTTGTTCGGATTGATCGGTTGTATGCTGCTTATCCTGATCGCCAAGGCAATGGGATGGTTTATTGTCGTCGATGAAGATTATTATCAGAAAAAATAGAGGGGCATGCATTGGTTAACTGGATTCATCCCGGCCTGGTAATCGGTCTCGGCGGTCTGGCCATACCCTTTATCCCGTGGAGACGTGTTAAAACGGCCTACTTCCTTTTGCTTCCGCTGGCCGGGCTGACGATCCTCGTTTTGACTTCCAGAGGCGTATTTGGCGCCATCCCCCCCTGGCCGGGCGCCCTTCACAAGTGGAATACGCCTTTTTTGCACTACACATTGGAGATCGTCAGAGTCAATAAACTCAGCCTCCTGTTCGGACACATTTATCTCATCGCCGCCTTTTGCATGAACATCTATGCGCTGAATGTCAAAAACCACTGGGAACACGTCGCCGCGATGATCTATGTCGGCAGCGCCGTCGGCGCCATCTTTGCCGGCGACTTTTTCTCCCTGTTCTTCTGTCTTGAAATCATGTCATGGGCCCCATTTTTCCTGATATTATTCCGTGGGACCAAGAGAGCCATGGGGGCCGCCGTTCGCTATATCTTGTGGCACCATTTCAGCGGGGCCTGCATCCTGGCCGGTATCCTGCTCCACGCCCATCACAGTGGGTCCATCGAGTTTACCTCGATGCCCTGGGGGTGGGAGGTCGAATATCTGGGCTCCAACCTCATGTTGCTGGGATTCGTCATCAATGCCGCCACCACGCCGTTTCATTCCTGGTTGTCCGACACTTACTCCGAAGCCACGCCCAGTGGTTCAATCTACATGACAGCCTTTACAACAAAAACGGCAATCTTTTGTTTAATCACGACATTCGCCGGTGTCCCGCTGCTCATGTGGATGGGGGCCATCCAGGCGGTTTTTGCGCTGTTTCTGGCTGTACTCGAAAACGACGGCCGCCGGTTATGCTCCTATCACATCATCTCACAGATCGGGTATATGGTCGCCGGCGTGGGGATGGGTACCCAAATGGGGATCAATGGCGCCGCCTCCCACGCCCTATGCCATATCATTTACAACGCGCTGCTCTATATGGGGGCCGGGTGCGCCCTGGTTGTGGTCGGCACTGCCAAATTCAACGAGCTTGGCGGGCTTTACAAATATATGCCCATCGCCTTCTGGCTCTACATGGTCGGAGGTTTTTCCATCTCCGGCTTTCCGCTTTTCAACGGTTTTATCAGCAAAACCATGACCATTGAAGCAGCAGAACTGATTCGACATCCGACCATTTACCTTCTTCTGGAGGGCGCAACAGTCGGTACGTTTCTGCATACGGGCCTTAAGCTTCCCTGGAATATCTGGCTCCAGGGCCGGGATGAACCGCCGCCTGAAATTCGGGCAAAGCTCAAGGATTCCGCCTTCAACACCCCGGTTCATATGCTCGTCGGCATGGGCATTTTAGCCTTCCTGTGTATTTTCATGGGCGTCTATCCTAAAATTCTTTATGACATGCTACCCTATCCTGTGACATTTATCCCCTTTACCGTGACCAGGGTCTTTTCCATCACAC
>JASFKE010000361.1:0-5081 GCA_050118795.1 Desulfobacteraceae bacterium
CCTTCGCCTGAATGACGGCCCGACCCGAACTTCGCCTTTTTTCGAATTCATCCACGTCGGCGTTGGTAAATAACCAAGCCCTGACATTTGTATTTTTTTATTTTGTGATATATTGTATGTAATCCACACATGCATTGAACTTGAAAAGGGCCTCTCAACGCCGATGAAAGGGAGCGCAGACGTGAAGCAACGAAAAAATTTAACGCTGGCGGCATATGACCGCATTCTGGAAATGATGATCAACTACGATATTGTACCGGGCCAACGTCTGGTGTTTGTAGATCTGGCCGAGCAGCTGGGGGTCAGCCGCACTCCGGTGAACAACGCCCTGAGCATTTTGGCCAAAGAGGGCTATTTGGACTTTATCCCCAACCAGGGCTACACCGTTCATAAAATAACCCGGGAAGAGGCGGACGCACTTTACGAGATCAGAGAAATCCTGGAGATCGGCACCATCAGTAAAGCCATCAGGGCCATGACGCCGGAGATGATCGAACGGTTCAAGAGCAAAAAAGAGGCCTATGAAAAGGCCATCACGGACCGGGTGCATCGGGGACTCTTTATTCTGGACACCGATTTTCATGCCGCCGTCATCGAGATGATTGGCAACGCCTTACTGGTGGATCGCTACAGGGATCTATGCAAGCGTATATTCCTCCGATTCCGGGTTGAAACCCTGAGCATTGACCGCGTTCATGATATCGTAAGGGAACATGAAGAGCTGTTTGAGGCCATCTGCATCCGGGATGTGGATCTTGCCAAAGAGCTGCTTAAAAAACATAATCGAAATGCACGTAAAAATTTATTCAGCATTATATTTGGTGATAGCCAAAAGGATAACAAAATCAAATAGATCGTCAGCGGACCGCTGGGTGGATCGGTGATGACCGCCGATACCGCCCGGTATCCCCGCCGACATGTATCCACATCACCGACTCGCCTTGCCTAACCGCTAAACATCCTTGTTGACATGCAAGATTACATGCAATATTATGCCTCCAATACCGACGCCCGAGACCATTGGCCTCAACCAAACACATTTATGGGGGGATGACGTGAAAAAGAGATGGGGATTGCGTTCCAAATTATGGTTGGAATTCGAAGGCGTCCCGGTGATCGGCGACGGCCGTATGAAAATGCTGCGGTCCATTCACAGCGGCGGCTCCATCAAGCGGGCCGCCGTTGAAACCGGCATATCCTATCGTCGGATGCGCGGCGCCATTCATGAGATGGAAAACACCATCGGTTATCCCCTTGTCAAAATCCAACGCGGCGGCGGAGCGGGTGGCGGAGCCGAATTAACCCCTGCAGCACTTGCTCTGATGGATACCTATAAAAAGCTTTCGGCCGGTTTTCAGCAGGATGCCGATGCCCGATTCGATGCCGTGCGTGATTTTTTTGTTTCGGCGAATGGCAATATCCGCCACTCGGTGGACTTGGGAGATGATACCCCGTGAAACATAGCGTTATTCCGCCCCTGGGGCGAAGCGTGTTACTTTTATTCCGTGAAAGGATCAGGCCAAGATGATCCTGGCGGGTATTTAAATGGAGAGATCAATATGATCCAAGTCGTTAAAATCGAAAACGCGGTCGGCTATCCACTGGCCCATGACATTACGGAGATCAGGCCCGGTGAATTCAAGGGGCCGGCTTTTTTAAAAGGCCATATCCTCAAAGGGAGGGATCTGGACCATCTGCGCCGGCTGGGAAAAAATCATCTCTATATCTTGAAACCGGAAAAAGATGAAATGCATGAGGACGAGGCCGCCATTGAAATCGCCAATGCACTGTGCGGCAGCGGCGTCGGCTGGAGCGGCTCACCGCGCGAAGGCAAATTGTCCTTAAAGGCCGCCTGTGACGGGTTGCTCAAAGTGGACGTCGAGGCCCTGTTGCAGTTCAACATGTTCGGGGATGTCATGTGCGCCACACGACATACCCACACCGTGGTCGAAAAGGGCCAGGTGGTGGCCGCCACACGGGCCATTCCGCTGGTGGTGAAACGCCAATTGGTCGACTGCGCTGTGGATGCGGCCCGTCGCGCCACAGCCGGGGTGTTGAGGGTAACGCCCATGACCAAAGCCAAAGCCGGCGTCATGATCACCGGGGATGAAGTCTTTTACGGGCGCATTCAAGACAAATTCGAACCTATTATTCGCAAGAAAGTGGCGGAAACTGGAGGGGAGGTCATCGATTTGGCCTTTCTTCCCGATGACGATGAACAAATCGCAGCAGCCGCCATAAAGATGGTGGACCAGGGAGCCAACCTGATCATCAGCACCGGAGGGATGTCTGTGGATCCGGACGACCGGAGCCGATATGCATTGAAAAAGGCCGGAGCTGTTGATATGATTTATGGTTCACCCGTGCTGCCCGGCGCCATGTTCATGGTGGCCTATCTAAGACAGGTGCCGGTGCTCGGCATACCGGCGTGCGGCATGTATGCGGCACGCACCATTTTGGACATGATATTGCCCCGGGTGCTGACCGGAGAAAAGATCACCCGCACTGAAATTGCCAAGCTCGGCCATGGCGGATTGTGTCTAAAGTGCAAAACCTGCTCCTATCCCGTTTGTCCATTTGGGAAATAATGGGTTGCAGCGGCTGGTGCCGAACTGCCAATGAAAGGTTCCCATGGTCAGAACCCTACCGCTCGGACTGAAAGAGGCCCTCGGGCTGACCCTCCAACGGGTTGAACCGTTGCCCCCCATCCGTGTTGAATTGCTCGAGGGGCTGAACCGCGCCTTGGCAGAGGATATTTGCGCCACGGTTGATTCGCCTTCCACCGATGCCTCGATGAAGGACGGCTATGCCGTGATCTCCAGTGAGGTGAAAGATGCCAAACGCGAAGATCCGGTTCGGCTTACCTTGACCGACAGCCTGGCCGCCGGCGAGAGCCGAAAGGTTCGCGTGCTGCCCGGCACAGCCGTGCGCATACTCACCGGCGCCCGGATACCCTCGGGGGCCGACGCCGTGGTGGCCGAGGAGTTCACGGAAGTTGAAAGCAACACTCTGACGGTTTACAACAATGCCGAGCCCGGACGAAACATTCTCCCCAAAAGCAGTGATGTGGCCGCCGGTCAAATCGTCGCCGGCAAAGGCAGCATGGTGACCCCTGGTCTGGCCGGCATGCTGGCCGCCGCCGGGCACAGCCGGATCGATGTCGTACGACCGCCGTCAGTGTCTATCATCGCAACGGGCGATGAGGTGGTGGCGCCGGGACGGCCGCTGCCCGAAGGAAAACTCTATGCGAGCAATATGACGACCCTGGGAGGTTGGTGCCGGCGATACGGCATGCAGATCCACATGGAGGTGGTCGAAGATGACTTTACGGCCATACACCGCATGCTGGGACAGCAGTCTGAAACCGCCGACGCCATTGTCACCAGCGGCGGCGCCTGGACCGGCGACCGGGATTTGGTCGCCAAAGTACTGGATCGGTTAGGCTGGCAGCAGATATTCCACCGAATTCGCATCGGTCCGGGAAAAGCCGTCGGTTTTGGTATGCTCAACCATAAGCCGGTGTTCATCCTGCCCGGGGGTCCGCCCTCCAATTTGATGGGATTTCTTCAAATCGCTCTGCCGGGATTATTAAAGCTGGCCGGCCATCGGCGCACCGGCCTGCCCCAGGCCAACGTTCGATTGGCATCCGAACTTACCGGACGATACGCCGACTGGACGCAGTTCATCTTCGGTATCCTTGAAATTGACAGCGATATCCAGGTATTTCGAGCGAACAAACAGACAAGCCGTTTGCGATCAATGGCCCAAGCCCAGGCCGTGGTGGCCATCCCCGAAGGAGAGACCGTGCTGCCGGCCGGCAAGGTGGTGGCCGCGCAACTGCTGGACGAACAGGGGCTCTAAGAGGTTTTTACCAGCCTTTATGCGCCATCTATTCTAAAAAATGTCTGCAATGTAAAAATAATCAGGTTTCACGACGGGAGAGGAATCGCTGCACGATATCCTCAGCCAGCGCGCCGACATCGTTAATATCGTAGTTGGGGACCCCCAGGTCGACAGGGACATCGGACATCACCGCAATCAATGTGTTTGATTCCCCGCGAACGTGGAGAGGCCGCTTGTGGGCGGCACTATTAAAAATCTCAACCTGGGGTTTTCCGGCCCGCAGGTAGCCTTCCGTCAACACCAGATCCATATCGGCGAAATAGCTCTCTACGATCCGGTCGAGACCGATCTCTGCATCCACATCCTTTACCAGGGACAACTTCCAAGGAGATGCAATGACCACGGTTGAAGCGCCGCACTGCTTATGACGCCAGGTATCTTTACCCTCATGGTCTATATCAAAACCATGGGTGTCGTGCTTTACGGTGCCCACACGGTATCCCTTGGCGCGAAGCTCAGGGATCAGTTTCTCGATCAGTGTGGTTTTACCGCTGCGTTTTTTACTTACGATGCTGATAATCGGTGGCGCCATAACACCATCTTTCGTAGGGATCTGGAATGTCCAAACAAGAAAGGCGTACTTCCAGCGCCCTAATCGGTCTTTGCTTCATTGACCGGTGGAACAACCATGACCGGAATTTTTGTCTGCCGCATAACGCTCTTTATGGTGGGACCAATTGAATTGTGGGATAAGAAGCCCTCTTTGGTACCCATCACAATGAGATCGCATTTGTAATCCCGGGCGCTTTTGATGATATCATCAACCACCTCACCATCGCTGACCACGATTTCACGGGAGTGATAGCCGCAGGCGTCGTCGTCAATACCGGCATCGCTGCAAAACTGGGATAGGGCGGCCTGTATCATGGCATTGGAAGATTTTTTGCCGATCAACTGTTGGCGGGCGCCGGAGAGCTGAGACGCGAGGGTCTCCTCCCACTGCTTTTCCCCCAATAACCCCTTGAGACGACTCTCAATGAATTCCGGCATCTTTTCCACCACATGGAGCAGCACCAAGGTTGCTTGGAAGCGGGTGGCGATGGCCGCCGCATAATCAAATGCCGACAAGCAATCATCAGACAGGTTGGTGGCAAACAATATGCTTTGGATGGGTTTAATCATATTTGATCCTCTTTATAGAGATTAATTACATGCAATTTGGTATTATAACATTTTGG
>JASFKE010000362.1:0-5072 GCA_050118795.1 Desulfobacteraceae bacterium
CCGGAAGCGTTCTGCCGCCGGTGCCGTCAGAAAATCAGTGAGCCGCGGGTCATTGGGTGGGCGTATCCCCAGGATCTGCGGCGCCGGGTGATGGTGCCGCCGAAGCATTTCCTGCTGATACGCGCCGATCACCATTTTCAGGTCCGGATCGTGGATGAGAATCGGGTCATGGCCATCGAGACCAGCTTGTGGGACAAGGGCGGCCGGCCATTTGTGCTGCTCAAACCGCTGGCCGGCAATGGCGGCAACCGGCTGCGCCAAATCGAGATCACCCACTACGGTCCCGAAGGCACCCAACACAGTGCCGGCCAACTGCTCTACCTTGGTCAAAGCCGACAGGTGCGGGTCAAGAGGACCTTCACCCGCCGGCAATGCTTCCATAGGCCGCTGCTGGCCCTGGGCACCAACGGTCGCGGGGCCATGATGCGGGTGCATGCCGACTGGAGCCTGTTGGAGAGCCGCTACGATGCTTTGCTGGCCGCCAATCTGAACCCGGACTACCCCGAGGACCGTCGCATCATGTTGACAAGGTGCCGGGGGTGGATTGTCTATCAGGGCCACTCACAGAAGATCCATTTGGACTGCCTGGAGCGCTTCGGATTCGATTACCGCAGCGGCGCCCGCTGGGACTACCAGATTCCCACCGGCCAGGGGGAGCACATCCACCTGCAAATATCCGCACAGATGGCGGATGCACCGGCGAACCTCATTCAATTGAGCGTTCAACGCTTGAACAGCCGCCATCGTTGGGAGCTCGATGATGCCGACCCCATTCAATTGATCCTCCGGCCCGATATCGAGGACCGCAGTTTTCACCACACCACAAAGGCCTATACCGGCCCTGAACACCTTTGGCCGGCCGCAGTCAGCGCGTCTCAAAACGGCTTTGCCTTCGCCCCGTCGTCTTCCCACACCCTTGCGGTTCACATGGAACCGGGCCGATTCATTGCCCAACCGGAGTGGGCGTACATGGTGCACCGTCCCAAGGAGGCCCAACGGGGATTGGAACCCGATTCGGATCTATTCAGCCCCGGCTACTTTTCCAGCCTTGTGCGGGGTGGAGAGGTGGTCACCCTCACCGCCCAGGCCCTGTCCGGCGATAACCCGGTCCATGGGCAAGCAACCGTATCTGCATCGAATCCGGGCCGGAAACCCCATGCCGGGGAGGAGATCTCCCTGGAAGCGGCCCTCACTTCGGCCCTGGACCAGTATGTTGTACGCAGAGGGGCCTTTCGAACGGTCATCGCCGGCTATCCCTGGTTCCTGGATTGGGGTCGGGACACCCTGATCGTAGCGCGCGGTTTGGTGGCCGCCGGTCGGTTTGATGTCGTAAAAGCGATATTGATCCAGTTCGCCCGGTTCGAGGATCGCGGCACCCTGCCAAACATGATCCGGGGTGAAGACGCCCGCAACCGGGACACCTCCGACGCACCGTTGTGGCTCTTTACGGTCTGTGCCGACCTGGTCGCAGCCACCGGCGATAGCGATTTTTTAAACAGCGACTGCAATGGCCGCAGCCTGAAACAAGTTCTCACGGATATTGCCGACGCCAATATCGCCGGGACCCCCAACGGCGTCGTCATGGATGGCGACTCGGGCCTCATCTACAGCCCATCCCATTTTACCTGGATGGATACCAACTACCCGGCCGGCACCCCCAGACAAGGTTATCCCATTGAAATTCAGGCGTTGTGGCATGCCGCCCTTGGTTTTTTAATGACCGTCGACGGTCACCGTAAAAGGCAGTGGACCCGTTTGGCCGAGCAGGTCGGCGCCAGCATCCAACGGCTTTTCTGGCGCCCTCGCCTGGGGTATCTATCGGACTGCCGTCATTGCGAACCCGGCCAGGGGGCGCAAGAGGCCATCGCCGACGACGCACTGCGCCCCAATCAACTCTTGGCCT
Source organism: Desulfobacteraceae bacterium (assembly GCA_050118795.1). Lineage (GTDB taxonomy): Bacteria > Desulfobacterota > Desulfobacteria > Desulfobacterales > Desulfosarcinaceae > JARRKU01. Next base: position 1,904 of record JASFKE010000362.1, read on the forward strand.
TGACATTGGGCGCGGTAACCGATGAGGTTGTCTGCAGGTCTGTTTTACACGCCTGCCAATCCCTTCTGGTGCCCGGTGCCATCCGCAGCCTGGCCGATCGGCCGGTGGAGACCCCCATCGCCATCCACCATAACGGTGAGTTGTTGAATGACCCCAAAGCCCCCTACTGGGGCCGCTACAGCGGCGATGAGGATACCCGGCGCAAACCGGCGTACCACAACGGCACCGCCTGGACATGGCCCTTCCCTTCGTTCTGCGAGGCCTGGGTTAAGACCTATGGCCCCGGCAGCATTGCCACGGCCCGGGCGTGGCTCTCCAGCGCCATTGATCTGATCAACAGCGATTGTGTCGGCCATCTGCCTGAAATCCTGGACGGAGACGCCCCCCACGCCCAACGCGGATGCGACGCCCAAGCCTGGGGCGTCAGCGAGTTGCTGCGGGTGTGGAACAAATTAAAAGATTCCGGGAAAAAAGGATAGAGGATATCTATATCTCCTCTTATCAATACTATATTGTAACTATTCAGCGTAATTCGTGAAAATAGTACTGCTCTTACTTCACAAATTGATGAGAAATAATCCTTGATTGATCATCGGCCCTTCACCTATATTGAATTCGTCAATTAGTATGCCCTTATGATCCTGTTTTACTTTAAGATGTCCCATTGGGCCGTGTACCGATCGGGATCGCAGTTTTACTGTCACTGGCAACGGTTGACATTAATCCCATATGAAGGAGATGAGATGAGACGTACTTTTTTGTTAATCGTTTGTATTGCTTTACTTGCAGGCTGTTCAACCACCCAGATGCTCCAACCCAAAAAGCCGCTGGAGCTTTCCGCCAATCCTGATTCAGCCCTTTTGATCATCGTGCGGGATGCATGGATAGGCAGCGGCATCGTATTCTGGAATTATCTGGATGGAAAATTCATCGGTGAAACCATGGGGAAAACCTATTTTGTAACGCAAGTTCCGGCAGGGGAGCACTATGTTGTAGGGGCCACTGAAAATACGGCCATCGCCCATTTTGATTTTCAACCCGGCAAAAAATACTTCCTGCGTCAGGGTGTGACCATGGGCGTTTGGCGTGCCAGAACCTCCGGATTCTATCCAATGACAGCCGAAGAAGCCCAGCAGGCGATGCCGAATTTAACCTATCTGCAATTGGATACGGCCAAAGAGTTTCCAGACATGGATCCGGAGCTTTATAAAACAGCCATAGAAGAATACCATACCGGGCTTAAGGAAAATCCTGAAGGTTACACCGAATTGCTCGAATATAAAGGCGAATAGCCGCTTCAAGCAAGGGGTGCCTTCGAAAGGGACCAGCTCCCTGTGGACCGCCTCCGGATCGACAACCGTGCAAATGCCTCCCAGGGCGGCTGTGATGTCAACGGGAGGACATTCCATAGTGAGTTGCTGCGGGTATGGAACAAATTCAGTGATCCTGCTTGACAATCCGCAGATTAAAAGGTAGATCGGCGAGGTTCCCATTGCCAATCCCAAAAAAATGGATAAGGTTGAAGGGAGTAAGCATTACACCAGGGGGCAAACACGCCACATCAGCACATCGCGGTGAAAATGTACGTCACGCTAACATGATGCCCGACAAACAGTTCTGAGCAGGACCCATAATCAACACAACCATTAAGAATAGCAACCAACTGTAAACATCTGCCGCAGGGCAAGGAGGGCGAGATGGCCATCAAAAAACAATATTTTAAAACAAAACCATATTGCAAAGTCACTTTCCGACTGGAAAAAAAAAGAGCCGGCGGTGCCCACAGTGTTGCCCTGGCTGGTGATTTCAATGCCTGGAAAGCCACCCAAACCCCAATGAAATCATTGAAAAGCGGCGATTTTACCGCAACTGTCAACCTGCCCAAAGGCCGGGAATACCAATACCGCTTTGTGATTGACGGCGACCAGTGGGTCACCGATGAAGCAGCCGACAAGCATATCTATTGTGAATTTGCAAATGCGCAAAATGCGGTTGTGGTGGTATAGGAAAGCCGCTGATTATCGCACAAGTGACAGATCGCGCCGCCCCGAGTCCTGAACGACCGCCGGTCTACCAAACAGGAGTATTAAATGAAGCACATTCAAGCATTTCAGGTATTTCCCAAACTTCCGGAATCACTAAGCTTTTTGGGAGAACTATCCCGCAACATGTGGTGGGCCTGGAAATCGGACGCCATTGAGCTATTCAGGCGCATCGATCCACGCCTCTGGGAGGAGTCCGGGCGCAATCCCATCACCTTCGCCACCCGGGTCCCCCAAAAGCGCTTGCAAAAAATATCCGTGGACGAAAGCTACCTGGCCCATCTTGAACGGGTCAAATCAAAGTACGAGGAGCGCGTTCTGTCGAGTGCCGATGCGCAGTGTATCAACGATGACTGTCATAATCAGATCTGCTACTTCTCCATGGAGTTCGGTATTCATGAAAGTCTTCCCATATTTGCCGGAGGCCTTGGAATTCTGGCCGGTGACCACCTCAAATCAGCCTCCCATTTAGGATTGCCTCTGACAGCAGTGGGGCTGTTGTACCGCCAGGGATACTTCCAGCAATATCTGGATCAAAATGGGTGGCAGCAGGAGTCTTTCCCCGAAACCAATATCTTTACCCTTCCCATGGCCCGTGTCAAAAACAGCGATCAAAGCGATCTGCGAATCTCCCTAACCGGCCCGGATGGAAACATTATCGCCGATGTCTGGAAGGTCATGATCGGCCGCGTCACACTGCTGCTGTTGGATACCAACCTGGCCGAAAACCCGCCGGCCATGAGAGAGATCACCTCACGCCTTTACAACGCAGAGCCAGGCATCCGCCTGGCCCAGGAGATGTTGCTGGGCATCGGCGGAATGCGTGCGTTAAAAGCCATGGGCATCAACCCCATGGTCTGCCATATGAACGAGGGACACAGCGCCTTCGCCAACATCGAACGGCTGGCCCAGATGATGGAGACCTACAACCTGGATCTTGACACCGCCATGCAAGTGGTGGCGCGCACGTCGGTCTTTACCACCCACACCCCGGTGGCTGCCGGCCACGACGAATTCCCCGTGGATGCGGTGCGGCCCTATCTGGAGCCGCTGGCCGCGAAAATCGGGCTGCCAATCGACAAACTGCTGGCCTGGGGACAAGCCGACGGTAAAGAGCCCCACGGGCC
>JASFKE010000363.1:0-5053 GCA_050118795.1 Desulfobacteraceae bacterium
GATTCGCCACTTCATGATCCGTATTCCAGGTTTCAAACACGCTACGGCCGTTCCATGGCTGTTGCGATAGACGGCACTTGTCTGCCATCGAATAGTAGAAGAGATATGGGGGGCGAAAGATAACAAGGCGTTTAACAGTGCTACGCTTGCACCGGCCATGGGCCGGTACAAGCTGTTTTCATTCCAACGTCTCGGCACGCTGTTGCCGATCAGTTTTGAAACGATGGGGTTAAATTTCCCTGGCAATCCGGGCACCGTCGGCAACCGCATCAAAAATCAGGGCCGGTTTGTCGGCGTCACCGATGACATGGACCTCCTGGGCCATACCCGCCATGCTTTTGGCCATCTCGGTGTTGGACTTCAAGGGCAGGGCCGTGATGACCGAGTCCGCCGCAAGGGTTTTTCTCTCTCCATCCTTGGTCGTCACCACCAGGCCCTTTTTGGTCACCTCTTCGTATTTGACCTCTGACAGAATTTCCACGTTGTGATCTTCCAGCCAGTGGAAAAGATAAGGTTTCAGAAATACCTCGAGAAGGCCATCGCCGATCTCTTCCCGGGCGCCATCGTCGACGATGGTGACATTTCTTCCGCGGTGAACCAGAAATTCCGCCGTCTGGCAGCCATGCAGCCGCCCGCCGATAATGACCACGTTTTTACCGATGCTCGGAAGCCACAGGTTGGAGAGTTTTCGCATGGTTGCCGGATCGGTGAATTTCAAAAACTTTTTCAGCCGGCCGTGCAGCTCCTCTCCGGTGAGGACCATTTTCTTGTCTATGCCGGGTATGTCCGGTATGTTGTGGGTTCCGCCGGCCGCCAGAATCAGTACATCGGGTTTCTCCTTGCCTACCGTTTCAGCGGTGGCCTCGGAGCTGTTTTTCACCTTGACGCCAAGCTTTTTCACTTGCGTGGCCAGGTAGTTGGAAAAGCCCATGATGTCCTCCCGCTCAAACCCCTTGACCATGGAGGCCACCGGCATGGATCCGCCAAGCTTTTTCTCCTTGGCATACAAGGTGACGTCGTGTCCGCGCATGGCAGCCACACGGGCGGCCTCCATACCCGACGGGCCCCCGCCGATGATCATCACCTTTTTTTGGGTTGCCGCGGGTTTGATCTCATACTCCTTTTCCCTGCCCAGGGAGGCATTGACCCGGCATACCACCGGCTGAAAATGCTCGCCTCTGTCGAAGCAGGTCATACAGGAGGTACACGGGCGGATATCTTCCAGGTTGCCGGCCAGCGCTTTACCCGGGGCCGCCGGATCGGCTATCAGGCGCCGGGTCATGGCGATGACATCGATCTTGCCTTCTCCGATGGCTCTATTTCCGATTTCCCAGTCCATCTTTCCGTTGACGATCACCGGGACCGACACCGCCTTTTTAATTTCGGCGGCAATGAGGATATTCCCCCCGCGGCCCCACTCTTTTTTGTAGAGCAGGGGATCTACCTGCTTGGGCGGCTCCGGGTAGTAGTAGATGTCCGGAAAGTGGGTGCTGTCCCGGCGTTTCCAGTCGTTGACCCAGGTGTAGTGTTCCACCCGGATCTCAATGGCATCGGCGCCGGCTTCTACCAGGGCGGCGGCGATTTCCCGGGTCTCCTCGATCCTGAGACCCTCTTCCAGGCTCGGTTCCATTCCGTTCATCAAGGCGATGATCGGCCAGTCATCCCCGCACGCCGCCTTGATGGCCTTGATGACCTGAACATAAATCCGCAGGCGGTTCTCCAGGGACTGGGGGCCGTATTCATCGGTTCGTTTGTTCCATGCCCGGGACAGGAAGCTGTTGAGAAGATGGTTGCAGGCGCCGTTGATCTCCGTACCGTCAAAACCGGCCCGCTTCAGCCGTTCGGCCGAACTTGCGAACCGCTCGACAACATCATCGATCTCCGGAATCGTCATCTCCCGGGCGACCTCGAAAAGGGGCCGTGGCGATACCTCTTTGGGGATGGATGAGGAGGCCACGCCTGGAGGGGCCTTGAAAAAGAGCGGGCTCATGCCCCCTAAGTGAAACAACTGATGAAAGGCCAGGCAGTCATGGCGGTGGAGGGTGTCGGTAAATTTCTGCCATCCGGGAATGAACTCGTCGCTGTGGGTTTTGAAACCCGGCAGCGGACCATCCTGGAGCGGCGAGGTGGTGGTTGACGCCAGGGCGACGCCCCCCTTGGCCAACGCCTCAAAAAAGCCGATATACTTATCATTCATGAAGCCGCCGTCGGCGGGATCTTCCCAAAAAAAGCTGTTACCGTTTTTTATCATGCGGTTCTTCAGGCGAAGTTTGCCGATCTGAATGGGTTCCGCCAGATGTTGAAACATTTTTGACTCGCTCATGAATTTCCTCCTGAGGGTGATGTGGTTCGCGTAATCAAAGTTTAAGAAACCAGTAAGCAGGTTCCGCGCCAATAAATAAAAGTAAATAAAACCAAATTGTTATAAAATTTATCCTTGGGAAAATTATTATATTTCAAATATTGAAAATTGATATATAATAAGACCATGATTATTTATGATATTTCATATTTAATATCGGATTAAAGGGAGGCATTTGTGCAAACGGATGAAAACGCCTTTTTCAGGGGGGTGGTTGAAAGACTTTTCGAACCCCGGCAATTTGAAGTCTCGCTGCACGATACGCTGCAGTTTATCAAACGGTTTTTCCCTGCAGACCAACTTCACTTGTCCCATTACGATGGGGTGATGAACGAACTGAAAACCATTGCCGTTGCAACGGACCAGGGTGCAGAGTTAACCAATACGATGCTCCCTTTGGACCGTCAGGGGTTGGACTATATCCTCGATCCGGATACCCCGGAGGAACAATTGGTCGGCCAGGGGAACGCCAATCCAGCGGTGGCCGCCATGGTCCGATTTAACCGCCAATTGTTGGATAACTCGGTCATGGGGCTTCATTTAAAAAAAGGAAAAGAGCTGTTCGGAATGGCCACTGTGCTGTTAAAGGGGCAAACCAATACGGATCAGCACCTAAAACTCTTTTCGACGCTAAAGATCCCCTTCACTACGGTCATAAGCATGCTGGCTAAAAATGATACAATTTCCCAGCTACGGCAGCGATTGGATAGAGACGATCGGACAAACCGGCCGGTGGAATCAATGATTACCGAAAGGCAGATCATCGGCAACGGCCTGAAGGAGGTTCTGGCGTTGGCGCGTCAGATCGCCACATTCGACAGTCCGGTTATTCTGCTCGGAGAGACCGGCGTCGGCAAGGAGATGATCGCGCGGCTCATCCACAACCAGTCCAACAGGCGTCAAGGGCCGTTCGTTCCCGTCAACTGTGGCGCCATTCCCGAAACCCTGATTGACAGCGAACTTTTCGGATATAAAAAGGGGGCCTTTACCGGCGCGACAGCCTCCAAAAAAGGGATTTTCGAGTCGGCGGACAGCGGGACCGTCTTTATGGACGAGGTGGCCGAGCTTCCCCTCAATGCCCAGGTCAGAATGCTCCGCGTGCTGCAGGAGAAAAAGATACAGCAGGTGGGCGGGGTGACGCCCATCGATGTGAACATACGCGTCATTGCAGCGACCCACGGGGATTTGGACCAGATGATCAACAGCGGACAGTTCCGGTCCGATTTATGGTTCCGGCTTCACGTCTTTACGATCATGATCCCGCCGCTCAGGGAAAGAAAAGAGGATATTCCCTCCCTCGTGGAGTATTTTACCCAAAAAAAGTCCAAAGAGATGGGCATTCCCGCGCCGTTTCAACCGAGTGCGGATGCATTATCGTCCCTTTTTGCATATGACTGGCCCGGAAACGTTCGCGAACTGGAAAATGTCGTGGAACGGGCGATGATCCTGAGCCGTGGCAACCCCCTCGCCTTTCACAGTATCATTCGGGGCGATGAGGCGGAGACCATTAGCCGCTCCGTATTCAAGCCGGGAGAGATTCTGGAGCTCGATCAGATCATCTCCAGCCATATTCGCAAGGTGATGAAGCATACCAAGGGAAAAATCAACGGCCCCGGAGGCGCTGCGGAGAAATTGGGGGTCCACCCGGCCACACTGCGCAGCCGGATGGTAAAGCTCGGCATCCCCTTTGGAAAAGGAGTATACTAATTTTTTATCCTTGTTAAGATCTACTAGATCGTTGCATAGTCAAACTTACCGATAGTGTCAAGTATTTCCACACGGAAGCGTTGCAGCTTTTCTTTCATATTTGGATAGAATCTCCATCGGCCACGGAAATTCCGCGGCGCAGGCAAACGGGGCGCGAATGGTTCCCGCCACAGGGGTGGTCCAAATGCAGCCCTAGAGGCTTTAACGATGAAAGGTGCTGTCATGTTCGGCAAGCGCAAACTCTTGTGGGGTAAGAGAAAACCACTGAAATCCAGCTACGACGCCGTCATTGTCGGCGGTGGTCTGCATGGGCTGGCCACGGCCTACTATCTGGCCAAAGAACACGGCCTGACGGATGTGGCGATTATCGAAAAACGGTATATCGGATTCGGAGGCGCCGGGCGCAACACGGCCATCGTTCGGGCCAATCAACGCACCCAGTACAATGTCCCCCTATACAAAGAGGCCCTCGACTTGTGGCCGGTGCTGACCAGGGAGCTGGACTTCAACCTGATGTTCAACAATTGCGGCAATTTGAACCTGATGCACAGCGAAGCGGCAATGAAAGCGGCGCGCATGACCATCGCCACGGCCCAATTTCACGGGGTGGAGAGTCATCTTATCGACGCCAGGCAAGCCAAGGAGTTGGAGCCGGCGCTGAACATTTCCGAAGATATCACCTTCCCCATCCACGGTGCGATGTTCCACCCCCCCGGCGGAATCGTACGTCACGACGCCGTGGTCTGGGCCTTGGCCAAGGGCTGCGCCAGACATGGCGTTCATATCCACCAGAATACCGAAGCCACCGCCATTGACACCGAAGGCGGCAAGATCAGCGGTGTGGACACCTCCCGCGGCAGGATCAGCACCAGACGGGTTCTGGTCACCGCCGGCGGTTACAGTGCCGGTTTGATCTACCACATGCTGGGCATAAAGCTGCCCATCAGCGTGCTGACGATCCAGGCCATGGTGACCCAGCCCTTG
>JASFKE010000364.1:0-5045 GCA_050118795.1 Desulfobacteraceae bacterium
CTCAATTGTTCGAAAATCGAATTCTTGGCCTTTATGTATGCCCATAAGCATGTGGATAAGTTATCTTGTAACTTATCAGCACTTTAAGGTTTATTTTTAGGGCCATCCTATGTCAGTTCCGAAAACGTACCAAACTAAATGTATTTAAATGAAAATCTGTTTTGTAGCACTGAACATTTTGCCTTACCTTAAAAAGGGGAATCCAGCTAAAACGGCTGGGGGTGCTGAACTCCAGCAGAAACTTATAGGGGAAGCGTTAAAGCTACGAGGGTATGAAGTCTGCTACATATCCAAGAACTACGGTCAGGACGAAATTGTCACGCTGAACGGATTCAAAGTGATCCGGTCTTTCCGGAAAGGGGGCGGCATACCTGGCCTGCGCTTTTTCCATCCTACTATTTCCAGGTTGTGGAAAGCATTGCTTAGAGCCGATGCGGATATCTATTATGTTAGGTGTGCCGATTTTATGCCAGGTTTAGTTGCCATCTTCTGCAAGATCTATAAGAAACGTTTTGTCTTCGCCGGAGCTAACGACACAGATTTTATTCCCGAGCATTTGAAACTGATGCGAAGCATCCATAAGGTATTGTATTTATATGGTTTAAAGTGTGCTGACCGACGCATTGTGCAATCGAATGCTCAGCGCAAGCTTCTTTGGGAAAATTTTCGTCTGCATGGCAATGTAGTTCGAAATGTTGGTATAAAAGGTGTGAAATTAACATCCCCATCGAGCCGGAGATATATACTCTGGGTTTCAACCCTCCGTCCCCTTAAGAGACCGCTGATGTTCATCAACTTAGCCATGGCATTCCAAAATGAACAATTTGTGATGATTGGTGGACCCGCACAAGGCGAACAGGTCCTATACGACGAAGTGGAAAGGGCCGCACGAGGCCTGCAAAACCTGAAATTTCTTGGGTTCCAACCTTTTGAAGAAACTGAGAAATATTTCGACAAATCCATGATTTTCGTCAATACTTCGATCTACGAAGGATTTCCAAATACCTTTCTGCAGGCTTGGAGGAGGGGGATTCCGGTTATTTCGTCAGTGGACCCGGACGGCGTTGTAATGGCAAACAAACTTGGGCATGTTTTTGATAACGAGGAGAATATGAAAGCCGCCCTAAACATATCTCTCTCACAAAGCAATGTTACGAGGGACGGCACCATCGAAACGATTACGGACTACTACCAGAAATTCCATGTCGAAGGCATCATCGAACAGTATCATTCGATTTTTGAGAGGATTGTATGCGGGAAAAAACATTCATCATTTATATCATGATTTCCGTGTTAATTTTATTCTTTAAAACGATTCCCGGCTATTGTACCGTGTTCTACATCAGTGCCAGCGGGGATGACCAGGCTGTCGGGACCAGCCCGGATCGCCCATGGAAGACGATTGCCAAGGCGAATGCCTTCGATTTTAAAAATGGGGATACCCTCTGCCTCAAACGCGGGGATACCTTCTCGGATTCAACTTTGAAAAACCCGGGGGTGGATAATTTTACCATAAAGGACTATGGACCGGCTTCGAAGCCGGCACCTGTGCTCGATGGAAATGCCATTCAGCCTATACGTATAAAGGGCAAAATAAAGAACTTAACCATCAGAAACCTCAACATAAGCGGTCAAAATTGGTATAAAAAAAAAGCGTCCAATATCTATATACATTCTGTTGACAGCGTTACTATTGATGGAGTGGTTGGCAACGGGCATGAGGGCGGCACCACATCACAAGGCAAGACGGCCATAACTTTGGACCAATGTTCCGGGAAACTTGAAATTCGAAATTGTCACTTGCAGAACTGGGGGCCTGCTGAAATACCATCTGTTACTCGCGATTTCATGGGCCTTTCCGTTATTGATATGCCTACGGGCCGCCTTTTTATCCGGGACAACGAGATTTACAACATCAATGCCGATTGCATACACATGCATCGATGTACACCGATGTCAGCGGAAATAAGCAGCAACAAGCTCTACAATGCCGGTGAAAACGCCATTGACTGCAAGGGCGTTGAGAACCTGAATGTCTATCAAAACAAAATATACAGAGAATCTACATTCATGGGATGGGGAGGTAATCTGGGAACGCCCCACCAGCCGTCGATTGCCATTCACTATTCTCCCAGGGCCGCTGAAATCACAGGCAAGCATGGCATCGCATCACACAACATTTCGATATTTCAAAACGAGTTTTATGATTTTGTTGAAGGTGTGGGCATCGCAATTGCCGGCCATGAGGATGAGCACGTTCGTGAGGTTCAAATTTACCGGAATGAATTCCGGAACACGATGGGATGTGTTCATGTTTTAAATCACGTTTCTGATTCATCAATTGATGGCAATTTATTTTTCGATCCGCTCAAATTTGAACATCATTTTGGAGATATCAGCACAATTTTCGTCAACAACAGCGGAGAAAATGTCAAAATATTGAATAACACGATATACTCGTTGAATGGTACGATTGAAACGGGGATCAATCTGCAAGCGACAGGTCACGGCACCTTGGTTGAGAACAATATCGTGTATGTGGATATACCGGAGCCCGATAATTATCTCCTTAAGGTTACGAATTGGCCGGCGAAATCGGAAATTGGTTTTAATACCTGGTACAACAATTCCGGCGAAAAAATCGTGACAGCCGATAGGGAATATACGAAGCGCAATTTTTATCAGTGGGAATTAATCCATCCTGGAGAATCTTGCGCCAGGCCAAAAAATATTCCACTTGCCGCCCCTATACTTTTTATATTTGAAGAAGATTTTCTAGATCAACCATGAAACTTTCGCAGCGCGAGAAGAGACATATTCGGCTGTTATTTATTTGCAACACCTGGGAGGGAAGGGGGGCCGAGCAGCAGCTTTCGGATTTACGCCGGTCCCTTCCTGAGCGGATACGCACCGATATTTTCATTTTCACGATGCATGATAACGGATTATTACGGTTTATCAGCCAAGATTCGACCCATATTCCTGCCATTTTTGCGTTTCGCCGAAATCGTCTTTTCAAGAGCCTTGCACTCCTGATGCTTTTGACAAAAAACCGCTATGACGTCGTAGTGACGGAAGGACTCGGCTCGGCGCTTTTCTTCGGTCGGATGTTCGCAATGCTGTGCGGTGTGCCGGTTATTTACAGTACACAGCATACCTATGAAAATCTCAACCGAAAGGATGGGCGCTATTTCGAGCCCCCTAACATGCTATTGAACCGGATCCTGCTTTATTTTCGCTTTAAAAGAGCCCTTCGGTTTCTACCAGTGTTCAATGGACTGGCTGAACGATTGAGGGCCCAGGTTCCAAAGTATCCTATAGATACTTTATGGAACGCTATATCTGAAAATTATATTAATAGGCTCCAAACCCACGTGCCGAGCAATAATGTTCGGCTAATTCGAGAGTGGTGTGCAGGATGTGCGACTGTTATTCATGTGGGCACGCTGGACCGGAATAAGAACCACATTTTCATGTTGAAATGCATTCATGAAATTCGGGAAAAAGTACCCAATGTCAGATATATTATCGTCGGAGAAGGTCCGGAGCGGTCGCGACTGGTGAGCTTTGTCGAAAAGGCCGGCCTAAGTCAGCACGTCCAATTTTCCGGGCAAATCGGGAGAATGGATTGTCTGTATTTGATTAAGCATTCGAAAATTATGGTGCTAACCTCTTTTAGTGAGGCGTTTCCGAACGTATTCCTTGAGGCGCAGATCTGCAGTATCCCTATCGTCAGCTTTGCTGTCGGAGGAGCATCGGAAGTTATTCTTGACGGTGAGACAGGATTTTTAACACCCATGAATTCCGTTTCAAAATTTAATAATCGTGTTGTTGATCTTCTCACCAATCCGGATCTGGCTAAGAAGATGGGAGAGCGTGGGAACCAACATTTTCTCGATCATTTCACTATGAATATGAAAAGCGAAAAACTGGTCTCCCTAATTGAATCAGATCTCACCAGACGCAAAAAACAGGAAGATGCATTCCGAGTTTAGGACCATTGTTCGCAAGCAATGCCCTGGTTTAATTTATATGGAATAACTGCTTGAATTTTTACAGGATCATTCCAACCATTTTCTATACCCAGTTCATTTTAGCAATCCTTAAAGAGATATCATATAATGCGTCTAAAAAGATCTATATTAGCCCATGTGCATATCGAAAAAGCAGCAGGACAAACCTTTATTTCAATTTTAGAAAGGAATTTTAAGCTCCGACATGCCCGTGTCAAACCTCTTAGAAAAGAGCACGCAGGCATATTTTCGTCATCAGATCTGAAAACTGTGATTCGGATTAATCCATTCCTATTGGCTATGTCAGGTCACAGCATTAAGCCTTCGAATGATCTTGGCGATATTGCTCCAAACATTCGATACATAACCATCTTGAGAGATCCGATTGACCGCTTTCTTTCTCATTATCAGTATTGGGTAGAAAGATTAAATAAAAAACTTGATATTGAAGAATTTATCTCGATTCGGGCTATGAGAAATTTTCAGACACAAAAAATCGCGGGTAGTGAGGACCTGGAGCGTGCTAAGCGGCTGCTGCGTGAAAGATTTTTTCTGGTTGGAATCGTAGAAGAGTTTGAGATGTTTCTTCAGGTTCTGGCAAAAAAACTCGAGCCTTTGCATTTTGATGTGAGTTATTCAATTAAGAACGTCGGCAGTCAAAATACAAAATGTAGCATTTACGAACAAGCAAAACAAAATATCGAACAGATACGTGAATGTAATGCTTTGGATACAGAACTGTATTCCTTCGTGAAAACAGATTTGTTTCTTAAAGAAAAAGAGCTTGCTGGTGTGAGAGAAGGCAAGAATGGCAATCAGTGTATATACATGAAGCAACAAATTCCATTATGGAAAATTTATAGGAATTTTTACTATGAGCCGTTTATAAGGCTTTTACGCATGTGTCGTGGCCTTCCTCCTTTGGGCTCATACTGAAAACTCTGATTAATGCATAGCAGCCAATTGCATATTATGTTTTATGAAAAGAGTAAAATTAACTCGTTGAAACGAATCGTTATTATATGTGACTAC
>JASFKE010000365.1:0-5024 GCA_050118795.1 Desulfobacteraceae bacterium
CATGGTTCTTCGCAAGGACGACGTTCTTTCCCGTTATCCACAAATGGAACCATACTATAGAGATGCCGGTGAATGGATAAACACCGGTAACAGTATGATCGCCGATCCAGAATGTCATATCATTGCGGGACCTCTTAGTAAGGAAGAAGGGATTCTCTATGCCGATGTGGATCTGGAACATATAAGCAATACACGCTGGAACCTGGACGTTGCCGGTCACTATGCGCGTCCCGATGCATTCCAGTTGACAGTACGTACCACTCCGAATCCAGTAATTACTATTGACAGGGGATCTTCGGTTTTTCCTTCAATCGACGTCGAAGATAATACTTTTTTACAAAAAGATACAGCAGATAAAGCTGAATCCGTTTGAACAGAGTATCCATTTCAAATCGTTTATGCGGCGCGTTCTCGTCGACAAGGAGAGTAAGACCGCAAGAGTGGACGGTGGGTGCCTGCTGGGCGATGTGGATCATGAAACCCAGCTTCATGGGCTATCTGTATCGGCGGGTATTGTATCCCACACGGGCGTTGGCGGCCTGACACTGGGTGGCGGATTCGGCTGGATCAGCAGGAAGCACGGCCTTACCATTGACAATCTGATTTCGGCAGAGGTGGTCACAGCCGATGGCAAAATGCTGACGGCAAGTAAAACCGAGAATCCAGACCTGTTCTGGGCTATCCAAGGAGGCGGCGGCAACAATGGCATTGTAACCTTTTTGCCGTCAGATGAATGTGAAATCATGATTCCGCATATGGAAGGCGCACCAAGCCGCGTACCAATAGACGCCACGGCCTTCGCCCACCGAACCACGCATTTTTTGCTTAATATTCACACCCGCTGGCGCAACCAATCGGATGATGAAAGATGCCTGGCCTGGGTGAGAGACTTTCACCGTTCAACAGAGCCATTCGCTCAAGGAGTCCATGTTAATTTCCTAAGCGATGAACCAAAAGATCGCGGAAAAGACGCATACTCGAAGGATATTTGGCAACGCCTGGTGCAAATTAAAAAGAGGTATGATCCACATAACTTTTTCCGAATGAACCAGAATATTGAACCATCCTGAAAAGGTATCTATTGCCCAGCTGAACGAATTCGGATATAATTTTATAACCGAGTTGCGATTCTGTGTCACGTTTCTGGTTTTTACCATGGGATTCATTTATCCGGTAATCGAGGGGCGTGAGTAGCAACAGTGCAAAAATTGGGAATAAGGATCATTTCTTTGATTCAATTACTATGTAACCATTAGATACTTAAGAAACCGTAGGAGATCCACAGTGTTCGGCTTGAATGGTCTAGTTGAACCGGCTTTTGATGCTGCCTGCGGGAATCGATTCAATGCAAGTCTTAGGATAAACACGCATGTATAAAGGAGAACGATTTAATAGTATCAGTCACTTGCTCGGCTCAGTGGCAGCTATTGCCGGCACCGCATGTCTGATTGTAACCGCTGCGCAACAGGGGGATCCATGGAAGCTTGTGAGCTTCGGTATCTACGGTACAAGCCTTATATTGCTGTATTTTTTTTCAACCCTCTACCACAGTTTGAGGCATGCCACGAAGGCTATTTTCCGTAGACTTGACCATTTGGCAATTTATCTTCTAATTGCAGGAACCTATACCCCGTTTACCCTTATCACGCTTAAAGGCGCATGGGGCTGGTCAGTCTTCGGTATTGTATGGGGTCTGGCTGGGCTGGGTATTGTTTTGGAGATGCTGATCCCAAATCGTCCAAGGATTGTTTCGATAGTGATCTACGTGGTTATGGGCTGGTTAATCGTCATTGCATTAGACCCTCTGTTGCGTTCTTTGCCGACCGCAGGCTTTTTTTTGCTTCTACTGGGAGGGCTATTTTATACGTCCGGTTTGTTCTTCTATAGTCTAGGTAAAAAAGTGTCTCATTTTCATGGTGTTTGGC
This sequence comes from Desulfobacteraceae bacterium, assembly GCA_050118795.1. Classification (GTDB taxonomy): domain Bacteria; phylum Desulfobacterota; class Desulfobacteria; order Desulfobacterales; family Desulfosarcinaceae; genus JARRKU01. The sequence continues at coordinate 1,926 of JASFKE010000365.1, forward strand.
ACTTATTTGTGATTTCGGGTAGTATAAGTCATTATATCACCATATACCTTTATATCGCATGAACAGATGGCATTGCTTAGTTGGAACGCTTTCGAATTATTTTCTTTTCAATGCTAACTGTTCGTTATTGCAGTTTTAAATGTCGATACAAAACATATTGTCAAAAAAAACAAACAATTAGTTTGCTTTCTTCATTTATAAGGTTTATAACCGGTTAAATCAATTAAGTCCTGTATATTCTATAGGACAGTTACTTCCTGAAGGAACAATCCATTTACTCAAGTGGCACCCTCCAGTTTGCGACGTTGAAATGTTTTAAGAAAGGAGGATGTTAGTATGACTAATGGAACCGTTAAGTGGTTTAGCAACCAAAAAGGGTTCGGATTCATTGAGCAGGAGAACGGCGCAGATGTGTTTGTTCATCATTCATCAATCAATGCAACCGGATTCAAATCCCTTGAAGAAGGCGACCGAGTTACCTTTGATATCGAGCAAGGCCAAAAAGGCCTTTGTGCTCTAAATGTCAAGGTGTCTTAGAGTTATGTTCTGAGAATAAAGGGTATCCCACCTATTATTGGGGGGATGCCCCTTTGCTTGGTTATAGTTGCACCTTCACAATTCTCCACTATCAGACCCCATAATTTATACAAGTCCGCCCACAGATCCTTTACTTGTAATAAGTATCGGGAATTTATTTGAGGGGCCAGAAATATGCCAAAATCACTTTCGAGCTGCAATTGAGAACGATTCTTGAGGAGGCATGGAGTGAGATTGATTATAAATACAGGGGTTAAGGTAGTATGGGCGGTGTATATCTCCCAGGGGACATTAATACAGGTTTTTACAGATCGTAGGATTTAGGTGTTTTGCATCATCAAGATGCCAAACATGATGACAACTGTTTTGGGCCGAAGAGACACATTTTTTTCATCGATTGAAAAGGTCTGCCCGGAAGAAGCACAGAAGTTCAAATGGGTGTATAATGATTCTTTTATGAATGGATGGCGAGATGGCGTAATCATAATTTGGGACTCCATTAAAAGAGATATTGATGATTAGTCAATTGATATAAAGCAAAATAAAACTATGAAATACAAGCCGTATACGCTTAATAACTATCATAAAATTCCGCAACTAGAAAAATTACCCGAGACGGTCACCTCCGACATTGGAATAGTGGGCAGGATTTTACCTTTTAAAACAAATAATTATGTCGTCAATGAACTAATAGATTGGGATGATGTTGAAAACGATCCGGTGTTCAAAATTAATTTTCCACAGAAAAAACTCATGGATCGGAAACATTATGATCTGATCTCTGATCATGTAAAATCCAGCGTCGACAATTCATTCATCGGCCAGGCTGTTGATGGAATCCGGCTTGGACTTAATCCACACCCTGCAGGTCAGCTCGAATGTAATATCCCTGAACTGGATGGAAAAAAGATTAATGGAATTCAGCATAAATACAAAGAGACGATGTTGGTGTTTCCTGCCCAGGGCCAAACATGCCATGCTTATTGTACCTTCTGCTTCAGATGGCCACAGTTTACAGGAATGAATGATTATAAAATGGCATTGAAACAGGCTGAAGTATCTACTGAATACCTTAGGCAACATCCAGAGGTCACAGATGTTCTCTTCTCCGGTGGTGATCCCATGGTCATGAATGCAAGCAGGCTGAAAATCTATATCGACGCGGTGCTTAATTCAGCTAATTCCAATCTTAGAACCATCAGGATAGGGACAAAATCGCTCTCTTTCTGGCCTTACAGGTATCTGACAGACAAGGACTCTGGAAATATTCTTGAACTTTTTCGAATGATTACTGATGCAGGTATTCATCTTTCCATAATGGCTCACATTAATCATTACAAAGAGATGTCCACCGTAGCCTTTCGTGAGGCGGTCAAACGGATCAGGCAGACTGGTGCCGTTATCAGGTCCCAATCACCGGTTTTAAATCATGTGAATTCGTCTCCCGCCATCTGGCAAAAAATGTGGACAGATCAAGTTAACCTGGGAATCATTCCATATTATATGTTTGTCCCCAGAAATACCGGTTCACACAGATTCTTTTCCATCCCTTTAATAAAAGCTTACAGCATTTACAGAAAAGCGTTAAGTCGCGTGAGTGGTCTTGCAAGAACAGTCAGAGGGCCGAGCATGTCAGCACTTCAAGGAAAGATCAAAATCGACGGAATACCCATAATTAAGGGCAAGGAGTATATCGCTATGTCTTTTATCCAAGCCAGATCTGCTGACTGGGTGAAAAAGCCGTTTTTTTCCGAGTATGATGAAAAAGCCTGCTGGATTGATGAATTGAAACCAGCTTTCGGAGAAAAAACTTTCTTTTTTAACCGAGATGAATCCAAATTCTTAGGATATGATGATGATTTCAATGATGAAACAGGCTCAGTCTCATCTGCAATGGCATTATGCTGATATGTACTTATAACAAAATAGCACATCGAACCGCATCTGCAAATCAGACTCGTTTGTGATTTCTTGGAACCATCACAGGTTTTTTTGAGGTTCAATGATTTTGCAGATATCCCAAGCCCCAGAGTTTATGTGATACGTGTTGGATATACAAACAACCAGACTCGAGCAGTAATGCATAATAGCACAGATATTACTTTTGTTTCTTCGGCCTTCATTTTTATGCCTCCGAAGGAGGCATATAATATGGCCCCGGGTGTAAACCCGGGGGACTCAATACCCCGTACCCACAAGCGCCGAAGGAGCGACAGATATCCTTTGCTTCTGTCACTTTTTCGGAGTTGATCCGATTTATCATATGACCCCCGGGTTAACACCCGGGGCTATAATCATTGGCCCCTTCAGGGCCGTATGCGTTCATGGCTATTTTTAGGTATCTTTGGCAAACCACATTATTTTCTAACAGGAAATGAGATGGATCTATTCCTGGGCAAAGAAAATCAGGGAAAATAAAAGAAACGGGATGTTGGTTGTAAGGAGTCTCTTTATATGACCTGAAAAGAGAGAAAAAATGTCAAATTGCTTTACCTTTGAAGGAAATCTGCAGGTATTCATTCTTGAAAATCGGCAGGTAGTATAGCCTGCCATTTCACTTAT
>JASFKE010000366.1:0-4999 GCA_050118795.1 Desulfobacteraceae bacterium
GAGTGATAGCCTGCTGGCTGAATTTGGTAGCGCCTTGCAAAGTATGGAGTGCGCTGTGGAAATCCAACGTATATGTCGATACAAGCAATGAACACTATAACCAATCAAAGAAATAATAAAAAATAGAAGAGGCGATTATGAAAACACCATTTCGTTCGGTCTTGCTGCTCATCATCGTTGTAATATACATTTGTTGGGGTAATCATGTGTCTGCGAAAACATGGCGCGCAACTCACCTTCATAACCCTGCAAAATTTTTTACTGAGCTAAGCGCTCGTTCTATAGCAATCGACAATTCAGGCAATCCCCACATTGTATACGGAGGCGACCATCTGTATCATGCTTACTTTAATGGAAGTCGATGGAGAGTCGAAACAGTGGATAGATCTCATGGGACCGGGGAATTTGCATCCATTGCAATAGATGGCTCTAACAATATCCATATCAGCTATTATAATCGTGAAGACAGCGAACTAAAATATGCTACAGACAGTTCCGGTCGTTGGGCCAGGACTACCGTTGACAGCTCCGGAGATGTCGGCCAACATACTTCAATAGTAACGGATTCATCTGGCAAAGCTCATATCAGCTACTATGATGTCGATAACGGAGAACTTAAATATGCCACAAACGCAATCGGGCGTTGGGTAAATATGTATATCGATAATTCCGGTGATGTGGGCCAATACTCCGCTATTGCAATTGATTCTCTGAATATCGTTCATATCGCTTACTATGATGCTGAGAATACACAGCTCAAATATGCAACAGGTGGATGGGGTAGCGCCTTTGCAGTAGAAGTTGTTGACGCCTCTGCAGAGGTTGGCACCCATGCCGCCATTGGTCTTGACACATCTGAAAATGTGCACATCAGCTACTACGACGCAACCAACTGGCATTTAAAGCATGCTAGTAATGCAAGTGGATGGGCAATAGAGAATGTAGACAACGATTCACGCGTTGGAAAGTTTTCGTCTATTGTTCTGGATTCTGACGACAATGTGCATCTGAGCTATTATGATGAAACGAACAGCGCCTTGAAATATGCAACCAACGTTGCCGGTTCCTGGGGCTCAGAAACAATTGATGGATCAAACGCTTCAAAAGTTTATAGCTCAATTGCTATTGATGTGTCGGATAAGGTTCATATCAGCTATTTTGGTAGTGATGGCGAGCTTTTGTATACCGCTGGTGAATCCGGCACATGGTCGCCGCCTGAAAATGTGGACTTCTCGGAAAATATGGGTCTCTATTCAACTATTGCAGTTGATTCTGCATCAAATCTTCATATCAGTTATTATGATGCTGACCGGTCCGCCCTTTATTATGCAACCAATTCGTCCGGAAGTTGGAGGACAGAAGTTGTCGACAATACCGGACGCGTTGGCAGTTTTTGCTCAATAGCGGTTGATTCATCAGACATCCTGCATATCAGCTATTACGATGAGACCAATGGTGACCTTAAATATGCAGTGGGTGCTTTTGGCGCATGGGCCTCTGAAGCAATCGATACAGACGATGATGTTGGCCAGTATTCTGCCATAGCTGTTGATACAAGTAACACGGTGCACATTAGCTATTATGATGTAACCAGCGGTGACCTTAAGTATGCGACCGGGGTGTCTGGTGCATGGGACATCGAACCTTTGGACACGGATGATGACGTAGGCCGCTTTACTGCCGTTGCAGTTGATACAACCAACACGGTGCACATCAGTTATTACGATTCAACTAATGGCGACCTTAAATATGCCACTGGAATATTTGGCACTTGGGTTGTCGTGGATGTGGATACCGCCAATGATGTAGGCGCGCACACCGCCATCGATATCGACTCATCAAATAGGGTTCATGTGAGTTATTATGATGCCACTGGGGCCGACCTAAAATATGCTGTTAACAATGTTGGAGCGTGGAAAATTGAAACAGTGGAGAGCGATCAGGACGTCGGTACCCACACATCGCTAAGCGTTGATGCAACCGATGTTGTTCATATTAGTTATTACAATTCCAGCAATGGCAACCTCAAATATGTCAGCGGGAACATCGGCGCTTTTGCGACTCCGGAAACAATTCAAACTTCGGGTAACATTGGACAGTATACATCAATTATTACTACCAACCCGGACAAAATTTATATCAGTTATTATGATAGCAGTCAGCATAGCCTTAAATATGCCCGCACCATAGGAGTGCTTTCGGTTTCAACTACAACTTACGACTTTGGCGTTCAGGAAGCAGGGCTGAGCTCAACTGGTTTGGAGATAACTGTGACCAACATCGGTTCAGCTGATCTGTTGAACACAATCGTTTCAATATCAGATTCCGTAAATTTTACAATCAATGTCAATGGCGGCAGCAATCCCTGTGGGATGTCGCCGTTTATGCTATCAAACGGCTCAAGCTGCACTGTTGAATCTTTTTTTACGCCAGGATCAAAGGGTTTGTTCGATACCCAACTTTTGTTTGCCGCAGACGATTCCTCGGCATTAGTTGCCTTAAACGGAATTGGTGTCCAAGGGCCTCAGGACATATCACCAAATCCTTTGTCTTTGGATTTTGGAAATACACCTGTCCAAAGCACCCCCCTACATTTACAGGTGGACATCTATAATTTTGGCACAGTCGATCTATCCATTTCACGAATGACCCTTTCTAATCAAGACCAATTCAGTTTGGATTTTGATGGTGGAATCAAACCTTGCGCAAGTCAATCACCTGTCTTGCCAGGAGGAGATCACTGTACATTTGAAGTTACCTTCTATCGAGATACAGTGGGAACATTTGACAGTTTGCTTGAAATCGATTCTGATGATCCAGACCAGCCTACAGCAAGCATCCCCATAACAGGGGTGGTATCAGAAAAATCTAAGATCAATTATGATGGCACCGGTAGGGAAGGTTGCTTTATTTTTGAAATAACATCAGCTATGTTTTGAATGCCAATCTCGACTTATGTTTGTTGACCTTTACAAGTAAAAAGTTTTGATTTGGTTCGATAATCTAAAATAAATCGAGCCTACCAATTCATGTGGTTACCATACCTAATCGAAATATCGGCCCAGTTGCATGTTTCTGATGGTAACCCGCTGATTTTTCGGTTGATAGAAACCTGCAGCATCTTGGCAATGTACATAATAAACCGATGTGTCGCAACATCCGTCACGATGCTATTTGCACCCACTCAGGTGACCTGGTGAATTGATTTTCCACGGACCAATAAGGAAAATTTTACAGATGATGGCCTTTATTTCAAATCAAAAAGATCGTGCACGCAGGTTGCTGGAGAGTCGATGGAGCCCCATTGCCGTAGCGGTGGTCGCCATACTCCTTGTGATTGGCACGCTCGGCACGGACATCCATTTTGACGATTACATCCATCGCATAAAGCTCAGGAATCCCAACATGTGGCCGACCGGACACAACAGTATTGTTGGATTGTTTGCCTTTGGCAGCGGTAATCCGGATCACATGCGGCTCGCAATGGAAAACAGCATGGTGCCCTGGTGGACCAGCGAGCAGCTCAAGGTCGCCTTCTTCAGGCCCGTCACCGCCGTGACCCATTGGCTGGATTATCAGCTGTGGCCCGACAACCATGCTTTGATGCATTTTCACAGCATCCTCTGGTTCGGTCTCTTCGTGTCGACGGCGGCGCTGGTTTACCGCCGGTTCATGACACCTTACTGGGTGGCCGGGTTGGCGGCGCTGCTCTTTGCCATTGACGATGCACACGGTATCCCGGTGGGGTGGCTGGCCAATCGCAATGCCCTGATCGCAGGGGTATTCGGCTTTTTGGCTCTGATCTTTCACGATCGCTGGCGTCGCGGCGGGCATAAGGAAGGAGCAGTCTTCGGCCCCTTGGCCTTTTTGTTGGGACTGCTCTCCGCCGAAGCGGGTTTGGGCGTTGGCGCCTATCTGCTGTCGTATGAGCTTTTCCTAACGTCCGACAAGCCGCGCAAAAAGCTTATGGCTTTTTTTCCCTATGTTTTCGTTTTTGTTGTGTGGTATGCGGCCTATAGCAGTCTTGGTTTTGGCACCACCGGCAGCGGTGCCTATATAGATCCCGGACGATACCCTTTAGCGTATCTCAATGCCCTGTGGGAACGGTTGCCGGTGTTGCTTTACGGTCAATGGCTGTTTCCCAACGCTTTTGTGTATGGAATGCTTCCCAAACCCTTTGCCTATGCGTCGCTGATAGTGGTGTATGCTGTGCTGATCGGTATTATCACAGTGCTGATTCCTATCCTCCGGCGTGATGCCGTGTCCCGGTTCTGGGCGCTGGGAATGGTACTATCCCTGCTGCCGGTGTGTGCAATGTCACCGGACAACCGACTATTAATCTTTTGCGGTTTGGGTGCCATGGGTTTGCTGGCACGCCTTTTGGCCGCCTGGTTCGTAAAGGCGGAATGGCTCCCGGCCTCCAAGCCTTGGAGGGTATTGGCTGGCTGCTACGTGTCCATTTTTATCTTCGTCCATTTTATAGTGGCACCGCTTTTTCTTCCTATCCAGAGCCTCGGTGTGGACCGAATGGAGGAAGTCATGTTGGAGCGTCCCATTTTGGACCTCTATCAAGAAATTGACTTCAACGGCAAGACTCTTGTTTTCATCAATCCACCGCTTCCTTTTGCCGTGATGCACCTGCGGTTCATATGCTGGGAACACGGCATTGCCATTCCCAACACCACTCGAGTCCTGGCCTCCGGAATATCTTCGGATCTAACCATTGCGCGTGTCGACTCACGCTCGTTGGAAATCGAAGCCCAGGGCGGTTTTATCACCAACACATTTGACAGGCTTTACCGTGGTAGATTCGATCCCATGACCCAAAGGCAGCGGATCGAACTTTCCGATATGGTCGCCGAAGTGCTGAGCCTGACACCGGACCAGCGCCCTTTAAAGGTACGGTTCACCTTTTCCCGGGCTCTGGAGAATGCTTCATTGTGCTTTTACCAGTGGAAAGAGAAGGGATATATTCCCTTTGACCCGCCGGCCATAGGAG
>JASFKE010000367.1:0-4995 GCA_050118795.1 Desulfobacteraceae bacterium
AGGCATCGCCTCCGGTTTCTGATTCTACCGGCGGTTTTTCGGAGATCAGGGCATGGTGAAAGTTGGCCACCCGGGTGGCGATACCGGTGTTTTGATAGATTTTTTCAGCCAGCGCTTCGGCCCTGCTTTGCGATATAAAGGCCCCGGCGCATAGATGCCGGCGATGGTCATGCCCGGATGCGGCGTAGGCGTCCACACCTTGCGACTCAATGCGTTTTTGGACATGGGCGATTTGGCCGGTCGATCCGGCCGAATCGATCAGCACCGTCCAGGGGGCGAACAAAATTCGCGCCCCTTTGAGGCCGCTGGTTTTTTGGTAGTGCCGTGCCGCATCCATCGATTCGAATCGACCGGCAAAAACCCGGTACCATAGACCTTTTTCCCCCATTTGCACTTCATTCCAATGCGTGGTGATACCCTTGCGGGTATAGATGTCGACTGCTCGCATTGTCTTGTCTAGCGTATCAAAGGAGCTGAGCTGCAATATATAGGGGCGGCTTTTAAGAGAGGGCAGTGCGGTCTCCGGTTTGTCGGTTGGTGCCGGATCTTTTCCTGCGGCCGCCTCGGTGTGTTGAAACAACGGTTGGGCAACGGCGCTGTTAGCAGGCTCTTTTTGCGTTACCAGGTAAACTTGCTGACCCCAAAATCCTTTCACCATAAACCCGAATGCCATGGCGCTCAACAAAGCCGCGGCAGTGCCCGGTACTCTGCCCATCCGCTTAAAAAAACTCAGGCTTGAAAGCCTGTTTGCGGTATCGCCTGCTTGCAGTTCGATCAATTCGCTGGAAGCGGCTTTCCAATGGCTGCTTTGAACCACATAACTGTTGTCGGTATAGGCGGCGATCAGGGCCATGTCACATATTTTATTGATCATGCGGGGAACACCGCCGGATTGTTTGTGTATCTGGCGGATGACTTTGGATGTAAAACGGATCTGCCCCTGGTTGCCGGCGATAAACAGGCGACGTTCGATGTATCCGCCCACTTCATCGAAGCCCAGGTAATCGAGATGGCAACTGACGGCGACACGCTGTTTGAGCTGCCGCATGTGCGGTTGGTCAAGCTGTGTCAGAAGTTCCGGCTGCCCCACCAGGAGCATTTGCAGCAGTTTGGTTTTGTCCGTCTCCAGGTTTGACAGCAAGCGCAGGTCTTCCAAGGTTTCCAAGGGCATGGTCTGTGCATCGTCCACGATGATAACCACTGGACTTTTCGCTTCATTTTCCAACAGGTAACGGTTCAGGCGGTCGATCAGCGCTTTTTTGGAAGGTTGCTCCGGATAGGAGATACCCAGGTCATCCAGGATTCCGGCCAATAATTCCAGACCGTTCAAGGAGGGGTTGATGACATACACTGTCTGGATCCGGTCCTGCAATTGATCCAACAAAGCCCGGCACAGGGTCGTTTTTCCGGTTCCGACCTCTCCGGTGAGCAGCATGAATCCCATGCGGCTTTGAATGCCGTACTGAATTTTTTCCAGGACACTGCGATGGGTCTCCGACAGAAAAAGAAATTCCGGGTCGGGTGTAATGGAAAAGGGCGAGCCGTTTAGATTAAAAAAATCGGAATATATGCGGTCGCTGCGATTGTGCGCCATCACCTGAGGTGAATAGGGAAGACTCCAGCTGTTCTCTATATGTTGTGGGTTGACCATGGTCCGTCTCAACTATTAAATTAGCGCTCAAATCTGATGTTCCGCGGTGTGGCCCACCGGGGACGCGAATCGCACGATGAATGTCAAGCAATTTGCATGCCGAATAAGGTGAGGCAAATAAATTTGTAAAATCAAATGTTTGTGTCGACGATTGCGGTGGAAAATGAACAGAACTCTATCAGACGCCCTGATTATTGACGCCACTGGATTTATGATGTCAATATTTGGACGGCAAAAGAGGGATCTAAAAGGCGGCCCACTAAAAGCCAAGAAGGCTTATGCCCTTTACCGGAAGTTTCAGCCTGATGGTGTTATTGCCATTGATGATAATGCACAATCCATGTTTGTAGTTCCATACTTGAAAGACAAGGTCTCAGTGCCGGTCATGTTTTGCGGTGTCAACAGCGATCCTGATAAATACGGGTACCCGGCATCGAATGTGACCGGGATTTTGGAACGACCCCATATTAGCGAATCAATCGCATTCGTAAAGCAGCTTGTTCCATCCGTTAATGCTTTTGGATTCATAGGAAGAGACAGCATAACGACGAAGAGCATGTTAAGGCAGATTCAGCACGATGCCATGAAAGTGTTGGGTATCATGCCCAAACCGATCCTTTTGAAGGGTACGGAGCTGATTGAGACGGAGCACAGCGGCGATCGGTGAGGAACCGGTGATCGGTGGTCAATGAGCAGGCCAAGAGCTGATAGGATATGAATTAAGCCGCCATGAGTTTAAAAACCAAATTATCAGGCATACGCATCTGTACCCAGCTTCTTTGGGTTTTGAATCCTATGCCCCTTCATGGCCCTCTTCCTGTTTGGGGCGTGCGATTTTTTCCAGCAGGTCCAGCAAGGGACTTAGTGCGAGTTTGCCCACGAGGGTATCCAATGCCGCCGCCAGGTGGTCATCAATCGTTTTGATCTTTTCGATCAACACCAAGATCCTCTCCTCGTCCAATTCCACCACGGCTTGATACAGCTTGCTGAGTAAATCCTCCGGAAGGGCCGCCAGCTGTTCCGGGCGTAGTTCAAGCTCCGGTTCGACCGGCACACCTTTTTCCAGGCTGGATTCATGCACATATTTCAGGCCGAGATGCTTTGCCATCGCCTCGAAGATCTCCTGATCGCGAAAAGGTTTGTGCACAAAATCATCGCATCCCGCCGCCAGGATGACCTCTTTTTCCTCTTCCAGGGCATGGGCGGTGAGTGCCGCAATGGGGGTTGATTTGCCGGCCTCGGTCTGCTTGATGCGCCGGGTGGCTTCCAGTCCGTCCATCACCGGCATGCGGACGTCCATCCAGATGAAATGGGGCCGCCACTTGTGGAACATCTCCACCGCCTGTTTGCCGTTGACCGCCTCTTGCACATCAAGTCCCACCGATTTAAGAATTTCCACCAGCAACGTGCGGTTGGCCTCGGTATCTTCGGCCACCAGGACACGGGGGATATCTTGCCCCGGCGCCAGCCCAATCACACGCCGCTCCGGTATTTTCTTTTTAATATCCGACGCGAAGCCCTTACCGACCTCTATGTTCAAATAGAAGGTGCTGCCTTTGCCCTCTATGCTGGCAACCGTGATGTCGCCTCCCATCATGCGGGCAAAATCACGACCAAGGGCCAGACCCAGGCCGGTACCGCTTTTTTTCCCTCGGCCGCTGGCCGTTTGCTCAAAATAGGCAAACACTTTGTCCAGTTCATCCTCGGCGATGCCGACGCCGGTGTCTGCCACCTCAACCTTGAGGCGCATCCGGTCGGCCGCCCCGTCTTCCGCGGCCACTTGCATGGTGACGCCGCCTTGTTCGGTGAATTTAACGGCGTTGTCCAAAAGATTGACCAGCACCTGGCGCAGTTTGTTTTCATCGGTTGCCAGATACTGCGGCAGATCGTCGATTCCGATGATTTCGAACCGCAGCCCCTTGGCATCCATGCTGGAGGCAAACATCTTTTCAAGGTCGCGAAGCATCGCACCAAGGTCGAACGTTTCGCGCGCAAGAGCCGTATGCCCGGCCTCGATCTGAGATATCTCGAGGACGTCATTGATCAGGGCAAAAAGGTGTTCACCGCTTCGATTGATGGTATCCAAGTATTTGTTTTGTTCGCAGAGCAGTGAGAAGTCTTGTTGCATCAATTTGGAGTATCCCAAAATGGCGTTGAGCGGGGTACGCAGCTCGTGGCTTATGTTGGCGAGGAAAACGCTCTTGGCACGATTGGCGGTTTCGGCTTTTTCCTTTTGTTTCTCCATTTCAGCCAGGGTGTCCGCCAGCGATCGCGCCATCTTGTTCAGGGTCTGTCCTAAATGAGCGAGCTCGCCGTTGCCGGGTATTAAAACCTGGGGGTTAAGGTCTCCGCCACCGTACTTCTCAACGGCGTGTTTAAGTACGCCAAGCGGGGTGACGATATGCCGCCGGGTGAATCGATTAACGCGCAGAACCAACCACAATACGACTGCCACCGGCACAAGCGATAGCGCCAGCAATGCCAGCATCGGTTTAGGTAGCGGTTGCATGTTGACGGCCGCCCAGTCACTTTCAGCAATAGGCACGGCACATGCCAACCCCCAACGACCATCCGGACCTTTGGCCAACCGCATGGCGCCATCCGCAGGATGGGGTCGTGTTTCGATAAAATCCAGCGTCCGTCCGATGTAATGGGTGTTGGGGTGGACGAGGATGGAACCGGTGTCAGAGGCAATAAACGCAGTGCGGCGATCCGGGTTGCTCAGCCTGATAGCAAGCTGCACGATAGCCAAGGTGTCGAGGGAGACCATGATGAATACGGGTGACTGATAATCGGAATAGTAGGTGTAGGTCGCCAATAAAAAGGTCGGCATTCTGGTGCCTTTTTGAAACGCTGCCAATGCGAAGCGATGATCCGACGCCTGTGTGAGAAATGCTTTGGCCTGATCACTGGAGTCAAAAGGCCGGCTCGATTGCATGCCAAAATCCAGAGAGACATCGAGCAGGCTTTTGCCGTCGATAGTGATAAGGTGAAAAGACCTGATCGCATGTTGCGCTTCCAAAAGCGAAAGGAATAGTGACCGGGGATCGGCCCCTTTTTTGACGATGCCGTACTGCCCCGACAGCAAGGTCTTTTTGGCTTCCCCGATGTAAAGCTGGAAAGAGCGTGCAGTAGCCTCGCTGTTCACACGCAACGCCGCGGCGGTAGAACGCCAGGAGACGTATGCGCCGCCGACCAATACGATCACAAAGCCTGTAATGGCAGCCAGGCTCAACCATATGACATATCTGCGAACGGCGGCGCCCAAGCCTTCCGAACGGGTCACTTTGTCACGTTGGGATGGCACAGATCCCCTTCTCGCTCCCGCTTTTGGCATCGAAGTC
>JASFKE010000368.1:0-4987 GCA_050118795.1 Desulfobacteraceae bacterium
GTAAAACACCGGCAGCCCTCCGCCGCCGCCGCCCACGACTTCCACACCGAATTCAAAGAAGCGGCTATCAGGCCCCTGGGTTGCAAATGCTGTCCGGATTCGATCTCCGGACAACGGCTGATTGAAGATCCCGATTTCATCCAGATCACCGATAAAACTGTGATCGGCCTGTCCGTCATCACCGACGACCAAATCACCACCCAGCGCGGGCGGTGTTGCAGGCAGGTTGACCCAGGTCATCTCCATGCCGTCCAGGTAGATGGCCATCCGGCCGCCCGGGCCTCCGGTCACGGTTAGCAGATGCCAAGTGCCGACCGACAAGTCCGTAACCTTCTCGGTGGCAACTGCCTGGCCGTCGCCATTCTCAATGACGGCGTAAACCTTGGTGTCGTCCACACCCACCACCAGCGAACCTGACTCGGTTTGCCGCGAAAAGAGCCAGGCATCCGCCTGAGGCATATTGATCCGCACCCATGTGGAGAGGGTGAAGCCGGATGAGAAATCAAGAGAGGGCGTATCCGCAAGGACGATCCGGTCGCCGGCGCCGTTCAGGGAAATACTGTTGCCGATCACGCCGGGAAACCCCTGACCTCCTGAAAAGGACTCAGGGTGATGACGGTTGGCTGATGCATCCTGCGGCGGACCTTCCACTTCGCCCAGGTGGAACGCGACCGCCTGGGCGGTATTAAAAGTGCCGGCGGGATCCTGGCCACCCACGGCAGCTTCGTTGCCGTAATACATCCACATAAATCCCTGATCCGTGCCACCGGCAATTTTCGGGACTTTCACCCAAACAAGCGCGATTTCATCCAGGGTGTCGAACTTTTCGATATGGTGCTTCAAAAGCGTCGTGTCGTCGGTAGCCACAAATCGAATGTCACCACCATCCTCTTTGCCGTTGGTAAAATTGAAATTGCCTGAATGCAGCCTTACTAGTACCGGTGTGTCACTGAGATTTTCCTTGATGTCCGCTCCGGTCGGCGTCGTATTCAAGCTGATTTTTTTACGGTATTGCCAGCCGTCGTTCCACCATCCTTCGTCGGCCAGAAGGTTAGTGGTGGAAAAAAGCAGCCAGGCGATAATCAGCACTGCAGCAAGATAAAGATTGATCGTTTTGTTGCTCACACATACCTCCACATCAAATCAGGTAATACCTATTTTTTGCCCTCGGAATCATCTATGGACTTTTCGGAATCCTTCTTAGAACCGCCAAAGCCAACCACTTCCACCGCCAGCCATTTGGGAACCAGGTTTTCCGTCAAATCGGACACGTATTTGTCAAACCGATCCTTGGCGCCACTCAGCCCCGTCTGCGCATCGGCGACATTGCTGGTCTCGGAAACCGCACCGGATCCGGCCAGAGCGCCAAGGCTACCCGCGGACGCCGATGTTTCCGGGACTCCCACAGAGGTGCCACCCACTTCGATATTCTGGGCGTTGACGACTTGCGTGGCCGCCAGGATGATATTTTTTCCGGCAATGCCGGCCTCACTAGCATCGATTTCACCTTCGGGTGCGAAAAGATAGATATCACCGGGGTAGGGTTCCTGCCGTGGTCCTTCAAGGCCGTCCGGGTCGAATGTCAGAGCCCGAATACCGCTTCCCACAGGCGGCGGTGTGAAGACGATTTCAAACTCCCCTGTATTTGCATCTTTCGACACGGTTGGCGCAGCGACGCTGATGGCCGTTTTCGATCCACGCCCTGCATTGATGTCTCCCTCCTTGGTCCAGGCAGTGATGTCCCCGCCCATGAAGGTCATCATGCGCGACTCATTAACGTTCACATCTCCAAATGCGAAGACATTGATTCCACCGCCGGAAGTCGTATAGATGCCGGAGTTCTCACCCTGATCACCCGATGTTCGAAAGGTCGATCGCCCTATGTTGATCTCGCCGCTGGAGACGATATATATGTCACCCGCATTGCCGCTGGTGTATATCTGGGAATTCACCATGTTGATATCACCTGCTCCATGGGTCTTGCCCTCGAAAAAGGGATCGATGATGTCATGGTATATGGTATCAAGGGTATCCTGGGCGCCTTCAAGATCGCCCTGGGCCAATAATTCGCTGTATCCTTCGCCTTGTGCTCGGATATTGTCGAAGAGGGGCGCTGTATTTTGAAGCAATATTTTCAACTCCGGGATCGCCTCCGGTCCCTGTGCGCCCAGGTCAAGGCCCGCGTAAACAGCCAATTGCATCTGTGCCAGTGAAAGGTTTGAATTATAAAGGCTGCCTACTGACTGGATGCCTTTGGTCGTTCCCAGGTCGATCTCATTTCCGGCAGCCACAACGATGCTGCCAGGTCCGCCGATTTCAATGCCGGCTTTAATACTGGTATCAAGGCTGGAGCTAAAGCGAATGTCATTAGCAGCGTATATCAAAGTGGTATCTGCCGGGCTGACGTTTTGGGCATGGTAGTATATATCTGCGATATCGCCGCCGGCCGTCATTTCCGATGCCTTGGGTACGAAAAGCGTCAGATCGCGGATATCCCCGGCTGCATGAATGGTGGCCGAAATATCATCAGTGCCATGCAGGATTGATTCGGCGGCATGCCCTAATACGTTTGTGAAAACCTTAAAAGGATCATACTCCGCATCCACAGGCACAAACCCGTAGACCAGGGATGGATCTTGGTCGGACATGGATAAACTATATCGCGGCTGGATACCTGAAGCGACCGTCTCGCTGTGGATGCTGCCGCCGGCCTTCAATGCGAGGTTGCCTGTGGTGGACGGCGCCATGAACAAGTCGCCGCCCAGTATGATGTCATTGGCCGCATCGATATCCAACGTGGCGGGCAGCAAGCGGCTCATTTTCAGGTTTTTCGAATAGTAGCGCGTTTGGCCGGTGATGGATACATCTCCGCGCAAAGACTTGAGGGATACGGCGGAATCCTCGGTATATCCCAGATTCCAATAAGATCCCCGAAAAATATCCTCGTTGGCGATGGTCGGATTCAACACCGTACCCAGTTCAATACTCCCCTGGGCTACAAGTTCGATTTCGGCAGCAAAGGCTTCGATGGGCTGGTTATCGAATCTGTCCAGCATACCGAAATTTTCGAACGCATTTAGGCTGGCCTTGCCGTCGCGGATCAAAAACCGGCCGTCGAGATTACCGCCGGAGCCAATGGTTAGGTCTCCCCGGCCGAAAGTACCGGCTGTGCAGACAACATCACCACCTGCGCGGATGGAGAGATCACCACCGGCCATGGCGGCGATGCCCTTGATCCCCCCGCCGGAATAGACTGGAATATAAAAATCTTCCAGCGACCCATCCCATGCGTCCGAATCATCTGTCATCCCCCTGACGGCGCCGTCCACATCGAGGGCGATGTCTCCGCCGTTAGCATATTCCCATAGCAGACCCAGCTGTTCGCGTGGGTTGTCGCCGGGTTCCGGCGCCTCGCCGATGGTTCGAATGGAACCCACATCGCCGCCGTGGCTTAGGATCAGGTCGCCCTTGACCTGCAATCGAATGTCTCCTGTGGCTGTCTGAAGGGCGCCCTGCTCAATGCTGAGATCGCCACCGATGCTGCCGAAAACGGAACCTTTAAACGAACCGATATTATACTTCATTCCCTTTAAGGTCATGGGATCCTGGTTCCTCCCTGCGAGACCGAATTCAGTGTTCCCCGCCGAAGCAAAGTAAATGGGTGCATTTTCCGTATAGATCAACACGCTGTCGTCTGTGATAAGTTGTCCCGAGCCGCTAGCCGCGGTTGTAAAAACGGCCAGTGGGTCACTGCTGGCCAGATCCGCGCCAGCGCTTAAGTTCAATGCCCATGAAGATTCGGCTGTCTTGTCCCGCAACAACTCGGCAGAAGTTCGCGCATCGATGATGTTAGCCTCGATGGCCAGGTTGCCTGTGCTTCGTAAGGTCAGGACGCCGACAGGCAAATCTGCGGCGTATGCTGAAAAATCGATAACTTCCTTGACCGCAAGGTCTGCGTCGGAACGGATTTCAATCCCCGGCACAATCCGCAGGACGTTTCCGGCTGAGTCAGGCAACTGATGCTGAAAATCCAATGCGTTGATCCAGTCCACGGCCTCTGTAGCCACAGTATCCATGTGGACCACATCGCTGTCGCCGACAAGACCGGATTTCAGTACACTTGCGATACCATCATAAACCGCAACTCCTTCAGCCAAAATAGCAGATGCGCCGGATATTTCGCCGTTGAGGTCCATGCGCATAGTGCTGCCGTCTCTAAGGGAGCGCAGGTGGACGATGCCGTCCTGAGCGCCGCTGGTACCGCCCACCTCTATGCGTGCTCCGGAATCGAATCTGATCGTCCCGTCTTGCGCCGATAACAGGATCTTGCCGCCAGGGCTTCCGGATTGGGCCCCACCGGCTTTGAGATTGCTGCCAGCAGACAAGTGAACATCGTTGCCGGCATAAATTTCCAGTGCTCCGCCGTTGTCCATGCCGGTAACATCGAGCGCACCCAAAACATCCACGCCGCCGTTGTCGGCAACAATCTTAATGCTTTGCGCCGCCAGGGAGTCCGCCACTGCCACCACCACATCGCCCTGCCGGGCGCGAAAGTCGAGTTTCGAATTAAATCCGCCGGAAGTCAGCCGATCGGCAATCGTTCCAAAGTCGCCTAAGAACTGGGCGTCCAGAGAAAAATCTCCTCCAGTCCCACCATTGGCCATACCATGAAGATCGCCGAGTATCTGAATCGCGGCCTCCGGGGCAGCGATAGATAATTTTCCCGCATCCCCTTGATTCCCGGCAGACACATCGACGGCGGCACCCGCTTCGATCTGAACATCTCCCTGGCCCGTTTCCAGAATTACTGCGCCGCCTGCAGAATGATCTGTCCCGCTGACATTGATATTCGAGCCTCCCCGGAGAATAATACCGTCGCCACCGGCGCCGCCCGCAGCAATCATGTGAATCGTACCGGACGGGCTGTTGATCAGGCCGGCATGGTCAATGGAACGCCCCTGAAAGGTGACCTTGCCGCCATAATCAG
>JASFKE010000369.1:0-4984 GCA_050118795.1 Desulfobacteraceae bacterium
TCCCTGCTGGAAAAATAGTTATAAATTTTCCATCTTCGCTCCGGCAATCCCGTTGATCACAAATCGCTTTTCACGGCCGCTGATTGCAGGGCGGGCAGACCCATATCGTATAAACTCCGGAACAGCCGCCTGTAGTTTTCAGCAGCTTCCAGGTGACCCTCCTCGTTGTTATAGTAAATACCGTTGAAAGCAGCGGCCAGTGCGTCATCCGCCTGCACCGCCCCCATGGATTCCAGCTCTGCGAGATAACGTTCGATGGTATGGCCGGGGTGATGTTTGAACCCGGCCAGGCTCAGCAATTCCTCAATGGCGTTCAGATAGAATCCTATGGCCTCGGACGATTTTTCGCTGCCATAAAGGGCCACCTTGCGATGGAGGTGGTAAGCCCGCCATTGGCAACCATACCGCCGCCAACCGATCCAACATATAATACCTATAGCACATACCGCGATTATCCCGGGCCAGCCATGGATGAAAAACAGTTTGATGTAGGCCAGCCCTGCCGACACCACCACGTAGAGCAACTGCCAAAGGGCGTTGATGATGGCGGTCGGATTCAAGCTGGTATCACCCAGAGCGTTTCGGCGTTGTACCTGGCGCTTGACATAGTCATTGATCTGCTGGGCGGACAGCCCCTCCTGTTCAGGGAGCGGTCCGTTGTAATAGGCGGTAGGTTCCAGGATGATCCAACCCATGTCGTCCACAAAAGCCTCGACCCAGGCGTGACCGTCCAAAGCGTATATATCGTAGTAGCCGGTCAACGGGTTCCGGTTGGTAGCGGAGAATCCGGTCACCAACCGCGCCGGAATATCTTGGGTGCGCAACATGATGGCCAGCGCACTGGCAAAATACTCGCAGTGGCCGCTTCTGGTTTCGAAAAGAAATTCACTAAGGGGCGTGTAGTTCTGAGAGCTGATCACGGCGTCGAAATCGTATTGGTATTGGGTCCGCAAATGATGCTCCAGGGAGATTGCGGCATCCAGTTGCGATGCAGCGCCTTGGGTGACGTCGCCGGCCAGTTCTTTAATGCGCGGATCCGTCCCGCCGGGCAATTGGGTGTAGGAGGGCAGGGGCTGATGGTCGAGTTCGGCAAACAGGCGGCCTTTCTGAAAATTATATTTGGATGTCACCGCATATGCGGTGCCTTGTTTTAAAGCCCCGGGGCATCGGAGCTGGCCAAAAACATCGACGCCGATGGCCGATGCCGGAAATTGCAGATTTACCGGCACGGCGGCGGCGGGAATATAATTATCCAATGGATGCTCGATGTAGATTTCATAACGCTGCACATCCGAAGCACTGTATTGGCCCGGCAAGATAAGGTCCACACCATCGAGACCGACCTCCAGCTTGACCATCTGGTCCGATGAACTGCGCCATCGCAGGCCATCGAAGATATCGAAAATACGAACACGCAAGTATTGGGGACGATCTGCCCGCATCCTGGCGACAATCTGATTGCTGAAACGATGGCCCTTCTCATCGGGGTCATTGATATTGAACTCTTTGTGAAAACCATTATAGTCGAAGGCCCCCCGCCCTTGCCGCCCTGTATCGCCACTGTCCGAATCCGGGGCATGGCGCCTGGTCAAAAGCGCTTCAAGTGTCCCGCCGCTTTGATCTTCGCGCTGTCCTTGCCCCAGATCATCTATTAGATCATCTATCTGATGCCCGGCTTCGGTATTCCTGTTCTGTTTTGCTTCCGCCTCCCAGGTTTTATCATGGTAGAAGTGATCCGACCCCGGCTGGGCTAACCACCCCCCGGCAGGCAGGCGGGGCAGGAGAAGATAAATGCAAAGCGCCGCGCCGGTCATCATCAGGCAGACGCGGGCTCTATCCGTCCAGTGCCAATCTGATTTTTCAACTCCCTGGCGCTGGGCCATATAGGCGTACCCGATGGTGATGCCGGCCGATATGGTGTAGAGCATGAAAAAGACAAGGTAAAAGCCGCTTTTGGATTCCGCCGCCCCTACGCAAATCCCAATAAAACTGACGATGACGCCAACATAAAACCGGCGATAGTCATGGGTTTGCAAATTAAGCCCAAGCTGGGCCATACCGAGAAATATGACCAGGGCGAGGAGAAAATCACCCAGCAGAACCAGGGGCAGAAAAGCGGCCATACCGGCAGCGGCGATATATTCGGAAATTTTACGATAGGGACTGTTTTCTTCATCGATGTTGCGTATAGCTGCCAGAGATAGATAACTCGCACAGCCAAAAACCAAAGCGCCGATAATTACCGGGCCAAAACCGAGATAAGCAAACACCACCGCACCCGCGGCCACGCCCAGGCTTGCCGAATACCATTTTATGACCCGCAGCGAATCAAGTCTCATGGAATAAGTTTTCAAGTTTCTGGTCGGCGCGGATACGCCATATCAGCCGGTTGCTCTCTCGCCGCCATTCGGTAGTGGCTGCCGGAGGTTCGGCAGAGCGGAAGCTGTTGACATCCATCTCCAAATCGATTTGGGTGACGTGGGGCGACAATATCGGCCGCGACAAGTCGGTGTCCAACCGAAAAGTGGTGATCAAATGGGCCTGGGGAAACCGCCGGTGGGCCAATTCCACAACCGACGGGTAGGGGTGACGGCCCTGGCAATTGAGCCGTGCCAAGGTTTCATAAAGGGTGTGGAAATCGCCCCGATAGGCTTCAATGGTCAGTACATGCAAATGATCCGTATGGGAAACCAGAAAACACGGCATCCCTTCCCTGCTGGCGGACCGAATCATGGAGGCCGCAATGGTGACGGCATATTCAAAGGTCGACCGATGGCCCCGGCCCACGTTGAATCTTTGGTGACCATCGAGCACCACCAGCATGGCCGGGCGATCCGTTTGCTCATACTCTTTAACCACCAGATTCTGGTACCGCGCGGAGACCGGCCAATGAATCCGGCTAAGCGCATCGCCTTGGCGGTATTCCCGCACCGCCGCAAACTCATCCCGGCCCCCTTGCCGGGGAACCGGCACCTGGCCCTGTGTGGTGGCATCAGCCACCACCGGTGCAGGGAGCCGCGACAGCTCGACCACCTTGGGAAAAACCAGAATTTCCACGGGTTCGGTTTCAATGGTTTTATGGAATTTGACAATTCCAAATGGATAAGCGGATAGTAGTTGAATCTCCTGCAAGGGGTAGCATCCTCGTTGAACGCAATTGAATTGCATAGTGCAGGAGGTTCTTCCCGAAACCCTGCTGAAAAAATGGTGTTGTTCCCGCTGCTGTGCGAACTCCAACAGCTCCAGAATCTCCACATGATATCGGGCTCCGCCGGACGCCAGCAAATAAGTGATGCGGCCCGGCTGGCCGGCAGTAAAATGGCCGCTGAAAAATCTTGTCACGCCGATATTGCGCAACTGCCACCAGGGCATCAGGTAGGAAACCAGGAGAAGTGACACCTGCAGGGCGAAAAGACCGTAAAGCAAAGCCAATCCGCGATTCCAGGCAATAAAAAAGCTGATCATGGTCAAGATCCAAAGCACACGATGAAAATTGAACCATTGCCTTAAAAAGGCCTGCACTTGGGGTGATAATTTTATGCTGGACAATGATGATGCTGTCATATTCGCATCAGCTCAGCCCGGCCGGTTCTTTTCCGGGTCGATGGAGATGGTTGCTTTTAGATCGCGCCGGCATGGCCGGGACGCTGGTTCTTTGGAGTATCTCATCCAACACAGTATCCACATGGTCGCCGCCGCCCTGCAGCACTATCCGATGGCCAAGCACTGCTTTAACAACGCTTTGGACCATTTGGGCGGTTACAAATTCTTTACCCTGGATCAACGCCAGCGCCTGGCCGGCCTTCATCAAGGCGATAGAACCCCGGGGACTGGCCCCAAGTCTGATCTTTTTGTGGTTACGCGTGGTCTGAACCAAGTTGGCGATGTATTGCATGATTTTGGGATCAATTTTAACGACATTTACCGCTTCCTGCATTTTGATCAACTGTGCCTGCTCGAGTACCGGCGATATAACAGCCACCGGATCGTTTTTCCGGTTGATCTCCATGATGCGCGACTCGTCTTCCAGACGGGGGTACCCCAACGATATACGCATGAAAAAACGATCCAACTGGGCTTCGGGCAGCGGGTAGGTCCCTCTGAATTCAATGGGGTTCTGGGTCGCAATGACCATAAAAGTTTTGGGCAGGGGGCGGGTTTTACGGTCAATTGTTACCCTTCGCTCGGCCATGGCTTCCAGAAGGGCGGACTGGGTGCGCGGCGACGTACGGTTAATCTCATCGGCCAACAGAATATTGGAGAAAACCGGCCCGGGAATAAAACGGAAGGATTGCTCTTTCTGGTCGAAAATACTGACACCGGATATATCCGTGGGTAACAGATCAGGTGTGCATTGCAGGCGCTTGAAAGACAAGGCGATGCTTTTGGCGACAACCTTTGCAAGGGTGGTTTTACCCAGTCCGGGCACGTCTTCCAGCAGTAGATGCCCGCGACACAGCAAACTGATTAAAACAAATTGCAGCGCTTCGGGCTTACCAATAATAACTTTCCCCCAATAGCTTTGCAGTTGGCCAAGCGTTTTGACGATATTGGTGCGAACGGCATCCGAATTCAAATGTTTACCTCTTCCACGGATTGGATATTCTCGTCAACAAGATAAAGGACCTTGATTTTTAACATTTTTTTTATGCAACTATAGGGTAAATCTACATTTATACGTGTTGGTGTGTCAACATGCTGATACGCGTTTTTATCCGTATGAACCCCATCAATGTGGGAACTTCTATTTTTTTCCAGCGCCTAAAGAATTTTCCTTGACCGTCGATAATTATTCGTACCCACTTTAATGGTGTTTTGGCTATATGGACAATTATATTTTAAATAGGTGATCGTAGTGAAAATCAAAACAAAGCTCTTGCTCTTGATCGTTGTCTCACTTGTGGGCTGCTCGATTACAATCATGTTCATCGACCGGATGGTGGCGACCAAGGAAATCCAGAAAATTACCGAAACAAATCTTCGT
>JASFKE010000370.1:0-4982 GCA_050118795.1 Desulfobacteraceae bacterium
ACAGGAGTGACCCTGCCCGGCAGAGACGCTCCGTCGTAACCGCGGCAAAAAGCGAAACAGACAATTTGCACCAACACGCTGTTGCCAAACCATCACTCCAACCCGATACGGAGATAACAATTCAAAAGAACGCTGGAAAATCCAATATGGGTCCCCAAGAAAAATTAGACGCTCAGAACGCATTGGCAACCATCCAACAAGGATTGGCGTCAATACAAGCTCTGCAATCCCAAACCGTTCATGCTCACGAAAAATTTTTAGAGACCCAGGCCGAAGCCAGCAAAACTCTGCAGCAGATGATTCAAAGCGCCCGGCAACTGGCATCCGACGCCGGGGGCGGTACAACCTACCCTGCCCCACCCTTACCAGATAGAGATGGTCCGGCTAAGTTGGACAATATGCGCCCACAGGCTTCGGCACCGGTCCCACCCGCTCCTGTAAAAGGAGCCAAAATGGTGGATGCCCCCAAAGCATTGGAATCGGTCACCTCCCCATCGAGCAGCGACGAATCTTTTCGGGACAGATCGCCCGGTGCGGCGTCCGGAACGCCATCCGGCAAGCAGGAGATTCAACAGAGCCTTGTCGACATCGTCAGCCAATTGACCGGATACCCCAAGCAGATGCTGGGTGAGGATATGGAGATCGAATCCGATCTGGGCATCGATTCCATCAAACGGGTCGAGATTCTTTCGGCCCTTGAAGAGAAAATGCCCCACCTGCCCAAGGTGACCCCGGAGATGGTGGGAGAGCTCAAAACATTGGCACAGATCTGCGACTACCTGTCCGTTCCATCGAGCACCGACGAATCTTTTCGGGACAGATCGCCCGGTGCGACGTCCGGAACGCCATCCGGCAAACAGGAGATTCAACAGAGCCTTGTCGACATCGTCAGCCAATTGACCGGATATCCCAAGCAGATGCTGGGTGAGGATATGGAGATCGAATCCGATCTGGGCATCGACTCGATCAAACGGGTCGAGATTCTTTCGGCCCTTGAAGAGAAAATGCCCCACCTGCCCAAGGTGACCCCGGAGATGGTGGGAGAGCTCAAAACATTGGGACAGATCACGACCTATCTGAGTGGCCCCTTTGAAAAAAACCATACCTGCTCACCCGAAGTCAAAACCCAGGCTAAAATCCATGTGGTTAAGAGCCTTGAAGAAAAAACGGCCGGTGAAAAAATAATCGCCCGGCAACATATTAGAATCAAAGCGCTGGAATCATCTGAAACCCGGTCCTTCACCCTCCCCGAAGGTCATTTCATCGGTGTCGTCGGACAAGGCCGGGGGTTGGATGTTGAGCTGATCGCCATTTTCAAAGAGAGAGGCATTGCTGCCAGGCAATTGGTCCATTTCGATGAGATCACACCTGACATGCCGATGGCGGGATTGATCGTGCTTGCGCCCATGGAAGCCAGCGTGGCTTTTCAATGGGCAAAAGCCAGCGCCCCCCTCTTGCAAAACGCATCTAAAACTTCAGACGCCTGCTTTGTGACCATTTCGGGACTGGACGGCGCTTTTGGTTTTTACGGCCAGAAGATTAATGACCCTGCCCAGGGTGGTTTGGCCGGATTGGCTAAAACAGCCAACATTGAATGGCCCGGGGTAAACTGCCTGGCCATCGATGTCGATCCTTGGTGGGATGATATCCATGCTGCCGCTCAGGCCGTGTGCCGGCAGATTCTGAAGCCCCACCCGATGTCGCCTTCTGAAATCGGATTAGGCCCCAACCACCGGATCGGTCTGAATTTAGAATCGATTTCACCGCCTAACAGTCAAGGGGGCATTGATCTTTCGCCACAAGATGTGGTGATCGTTACCGGAGGTGCGCGTGGCGTTACGGCGGCGGCAGCCGATGCACTAGTGTCACATACCCCATGCACCCTCGTGCTTTTGGGGCGATCTCCCGCACCCCGTCAGGAGCCGGAATGGCTTGTCTCGCTATCCGGCGAGGGAGAGATTAAAAAAGCAATTCTGGATCAACTATCGAATAGGGGCACACCTACGCCCAAAGATGTGGAAACGGCCTACCAGCGTTGGATGGCCAACCGACAGGTCCTGCATACCCTTGAAAACTTGAAGCGTGCGGGCAACAAGGCCCACTACATCTCGGTGGATGTCAGGGAATTAGAAGCTGTCAATGGCATTATAGACAATATCCGTAAAAATATCGGACCTATAAGTGCTATCATCCACGGTGCCGGCGTTCTTGAAGATCGTCTTATCGTGGATAAACATTTGGACCAGTTCAATCGGGTTTACGATACGAAGGTGGAAGGTCTCAAGGCCTTGTTGACGGCAACCCTGGAAGATGAACTGAAGTACATCGTACTGTTTTCATCGATAAGCGCCCGCATGGGGAATCAAGGCCAGGTCGATTATGCCATGGCCAACGAAGTCTTAAACAAAATGGCCCACCAGCTAGCGTATACCCGGCCCGGATGCAAAGTGGTCTCCATCAATTGGGGGCCATGGGATGGCGGAATGGTCACCCCAAGTCTCAAGCGCAATTTTATCAAAAACAAGGTCGCCCTGATCCCAGTGAAATCCGGAGCCCAAGCGATGGTCGCCGAAATGGCGCAACCTGTCGACGGCGTGGTCGAGGTTGTCATTGGCGGTCCCTTGCCAGCCCTGGTCAAAGAGGTTCCATCGACTGCACAGCCTGTGGCCGAACTGGAACTGACCTGCACGCGGGATGTCAGCCTTGAACGCTATCCTGTGTTGCACTCCCACCAATTGGACGGCCGTCCGGTGGTTCCCCTGGCATTGATGACCGAGTGGCTTGCACACAGTGCGCTTCACCTCAATCCAGGACTGGTGCTACACGGTATGGACGACCTCAGGTTGCTCAATGGCATCACCCTTGAGCAGGAAAATCGGATGGTGCGCTTTTTGGCCGGCAAGGCCAAACGCAAAGGCCACCAATATGAAGTGGCTGTTGAAATCCGGGACGGCGTTGAGAATGGATCACAACGCCTTCATTCCAGCGCCAAAGCCATATTGTCCGAAGGACTTCCCCCGGCGCCGGTATTTAATGAAAACGGACATTTCACCCCCGGAGATCCCATTGGCTCATTAGACAAAATCTATGAAGATGTTCTATTTCACGGAGAGGATCTACATGGCATATTAGAGATCATCCGGCTCTGCCCAAAAGGCATCAGTGCACGGATCGCCCCGGCACCGCCACCCGCCCGTTGGATCAACGATCCACTTCGAAGCCGCTGGATTGCGGATCCCCTGGTCCTGGACAGCGCATTTCAAATGGCCATTGTATGGTGTCATCAACAACATGGCTTGGTATCGTTACCGAGTTTCGCAGCCTCATATCGCCAATACTGCCATCGGTTTCCCAACAGGGATATCTTTGTGGTACTGGAAATTCAAAAGAGCAACCACCGGAAAATGGTGGGCGATTTCACCTTTCTCGACCCGGATAAAAAAGTTTTGGCGCATATCAAAGGATATGAAGCCATCATGGATCCCGGTTTGAGAAAGGCCTTTAAGGCCGCGTAATTTTTTCCTCTATCGGCAAACACGGGTTTAGATAGGTTTCAAGACAATTAATTTGGCAAGGATAGAGGGACAAGGCTGTATGGTAATACCGTGACTGCCGATAACCCAGGCCAAATTAAATATTTTGAAGTCTGAATTTTTATTTAAAGATTATCCACCGTTGGAGCGATACTTCCCTATGAGAATTTAATTAATCAATGCAATAACGGTGGATCCGGCTGACCTCTCATGAATCGATTGAACCGACGATATCCGAACAAAAGCGTCACCCGTGTGTTGGTTATCGAAGACTACCCTGAATATGCAGAGCTGGTCGACTTCATTTTATCAAAATCTCAACAGCCCAAGTTCGAAGTCACCATTGCCGGAAGCCTGGATGATGGATTAGGACTTCTTGCCAGTGAAAAACCTGATGTCATCCTGCTGGACATGACCCTTCCCGATAGCAGCGGTATGGCGACCCTTAGAAAAGCCATGGCGGCAGCCCCGGATCTGCCCATCGTGATGATGACCGGACACAATGATGAACGTTTGGTCACCAAAGCCCTGCACGAAGGCGCCCAGGACTATCTTATTAAGGGACAGTATGAAATCGCCCTTCTTTCAAGGGCCATTCATTATGCCATCGAACGCAAACGAGGTCAGATGGCGCTGCGCGCCAGCGACAATCGATTTAGACAGATGATCGAAAAAAATGCCGACCCCATTATTATCATTGACGATCGGCATATGGTGCGTTTTGCCAATCCGGCGGTGGCGGATCTTTTTGGGCGGGAACGGGATGAGTTTGTGGACACTGTTTTTAGTTTCCCCCTCCCGGTGGGCGACCAGGCTTTAGAGATCGAAACCATTGATGCCCAGGGAAGACCCATCGTCGCAGAGATGCGGGCGGTGCAGATTGAGTGGGAGGGGCAACAGGCCCACCTCGCCTCTTTGCGTGACATCACCGAACACAAGTACCTGCTGGCTGAGCTGGAGCAGACCCGCCAACAGGATTTAAGGGTGAAAGATGTCTTCCTGTCGAAGGTTTCCCATGAGCTTCGCAGTCCGCTCAGTGTCATACACCAATTTACCACCATCTTGATGGATGGATTGCCCGGCCCCTTAAACGGGGAGCAGCAGGAACATTTGTCGATCATTTTTAAAAATGTAGAGGAGTTGCGCAAAATGATCGACGATCTGCTTCAAGTGGCAAGAAGCGAAATCAATGAAATACCGTATATGACAGGCCATCACCCGGGAAATCTCCATATGGTCTCGGAATGTACAAAGCTCGACGATCTGGTCGAGAACACCCTTACCATGCTGCGAGCCATAGCCGCCAAAAAAGAGATCAGTCTCACCGCCCATCTTGGGCGTAATTTACCCATGACCCACGCTGATCCACACCGTCTCAGCCAAGTCCTCAACAATCTTGTCAACAACGCGATTAAATTCACTCCAGCCGGCGGCAACGCTAGTGTGCGC